>NZ_JBKGGX010000013.1:0-194411 GCF_052041925.1 Pseudomonas sp. SMN5 | reverse complement strand
GCGGGAAAGTTCTTACGACAGGCTCGGAAAGCTTCCGGCTGCCACAGCCCCCCGACAGTGCTAAGGTTCTGCCCTGGTTTTTGCATTTTCAAGGATGCCCTCCATGCCGGACGCAACGTCCCTAAACCCAGCTTTCATGGTGATCCATGGGAATCGCATTGATGAGTTGCGCAGTCTGGTCATCAGCTTGATGCGGCGCTATCCGCTGGCACCCCTTGAGAATGAAATCGCGCTGGTACAAAGCAATGGCATTGCCCAATGGCTCAAGCTGGCATTGGCTGAGGACCCTGAAGATGATGACTCCGGCGGTTGTGGTATCGCTGCGGCCATTGATGTGCAACTGCCGGGCAGCTTCATGTGGCAACTTTATCGAACCGTGCTCGGCAGGGACCAGATCCCGGCCAAGTCCCTGCTGGACAAAGCACCGCTGACCTGGAGGTTGATGCGCCTGCTACCACAGTTGATCGAACAGCCCCATTTCGAGCCACTGCGACGCTTCCTCACCCACGACACCGACTTACGCAAACGCTATCAATTGTCCGAGCGCTTGGCGGACCTGTTCGACCAGTATCAGGTATACCGGGCCGACTGGCTTGAAGACTGGGCGGACGGTCGGCACCAGACCAGAAATGTCCGAGGCGAAATCAAGCCGCTCGCACCAGCAAACTGCTGGCAAGCCGAACTATGGCGAGCCTTGTTGCTGGACGTCGGCGAACAAGGCATGGCCCAAAGCCGTGCAGGTGTCCACCAGCGCTATCTCGAACGCATCAACAGCCTGCAGGTTGCTCCGAAGGACCTGCCCTCGCGGGTGATCGTATTCGGCATTTCTTCGTTGCCCGCCCAGGCACTCGAGGCGTTGGCCGGTCTGTCTCGATTTAGTCAGGTTCTGCTGTGCGTTCATAACCCGTGCCGCCACCACTGGGCGGACATCGTTGCGGACAAGGACCTTCTGCGCCATCAGTACAAACGCCAGGCACGCAAGGCCGGCATGCCTGTATCACTCGATTCCCAGACGTTGCATCAACATGCTCATCCGCTATTGGCCGCCTGGGGCAAGCAGGGGCGTGACTATATCAACCTGCTCGACAGCTACGATGACCCCAACAGTTATCGCTCGGTGTTTCGCGATGGCCGCATCGACCTGTTCAGCGAAGGGAACCCCACGACCCTTCTCGGTCAGTTGCAGGATGACATCCTTGAGCTTCGCCCGCTCAACGAAACCCGAGAGCATTGGCCTGCCGTCGATACGACGCGAGACGGGTCCATTCGCTTTCATGTCGCCCATAGTGCGCAGCGTGAAGTGGAGATTCTTCATGATCAGTTGCTGGCTCACTTCAGCGCAGATCCTTCCCTGCGGCCTCGGGATATCATCGTCATGGTCCCGGATATCGACAGTTATGCACCGCATATACGCGCGGTGTTCGGCCAGCTCGATCGAACAGATGCTCGATTCATTCCGTTTACCCTGACCGACCAGGGCCAGCGTGGACGTGACCCGCTGCTGATCGCCGTCGAGCATTTGCTCAAGCTTCCCGACAGCCGCTTCCCGGTCAGCGAAATTCTCGATTTGCTGGATGTCCCGGCGCTGCGTGAGCGATTCGGCATCGACGAGGCCGACCTGCCTACGCTGCACCGCTGGATCGAAGGAGCAGGCATACGCTGGGGAATGAGTGCCGAGCATCGTGCCGGGCTCGGTTTGCCCGCTGAGCTTGAGCAGAACAGCTGGCGTTTCGGTCTGCGTCGCATGTTGCTGGGGTACGCCGTGGGCAGTTCGGACGCCTATGCGGGTATCGAGCCCTACGACGAAATCGGCGGGTTGGATGCGGCGTTGATCGGGCCCTTGGTCGCTTTGCTGGATGCGCTCGAAGTTGCTCATCAGGAGCTCACCCAACCTGCCTCACCGCAACAATGGGGTTCGCGTCTGCACGATCTGGTGCAGCTGTTCTTCCAGGCGAGCAACGAGCATGACGACTATCTGCTCGCCCAACTCGAAGACCTGCGTGAAACCTGGCTGGAAACCTGCGAGTCGGTGGAGCTGCATGATGAGTTGCCGCTGACGGTGGTGCGCGAGGCCTGGCTAGCCGGGCTGGACCAGGGGCGATTGTCCCAGCGTTTCCTGGCCGGAGCGGTCAACTTCTGTACCTTGATGCCGATGCGTGCAATTCCCTTCAAGCTGGTGTGCCTGCTGGGGATGAATGATGGTGACTACCCGCGTGCCCAGCCGCCATTGGATTTCGACCTCATGGGTACTGACTATCGCCCGGGCGATCGGTCCCGACGTGAGGATGATCGCTATCTGTTGCTGGAGGCGCTGCTTTCGGCCCGTGAAAAGCTCTACATCAGCTGGGTCGGGCGCAGTATCCGGGATAATAGCGATCGACCTGCATCGGTACTGATTGGGCAACTTCGGGATCATCTGGCCAGTGGCTGGCGGTTGGCAAGCGGTGACCAAAATCTTCTCGAGGCGCTGACCCAAGAGCATCCCTTGCAACCGTTCAGCGCCCGCTACTTCCACCAAGGCGATGAGTTGTTCAGCTACGCCCGCGAATGGCGGATGCTCCACGGTGATCAAAATCGCGCCGATAACATCCAGATACTGGAGCCCTATGTCCAGGAAGAGCCGTTGGGCCTCGGGCAGTTGCAGGATTTCCTGCGCAATCCCGTTCGCCATTTCTTCAGTCAGCGTCTGAAAGTGTTCTTCGAAGCCGTCGAGGCGCCTTTGGGCGACGATGAGCCTTTCGTGCTCGATGCCCTGCAACGCTACAGCCTGAGCGACAGTCTGCTCGAGGCGGCCCTGATTCGTCTGGACCAGCCGGACCTTGCCCTGGCTGCCCATGCCAAGCGTTTGCAGAATAGCGGCCTGTTACCCATGGCCGGTTTCGGTGAACACATGCAACGCGAGTTGATCGAGCCGCTGCTGGACTTGATCCAGCGTTACCAACAGCTCCTGGCGTTATGGCCGACTCCGCTGACCAGTGCCGTACCTGTCAGCCTGCAATTGCACGGTGTGAGTGTCGAAGGATGGCTGGGTGGCCTGCACCAGCGCTCCGATGGGGCGGCCCTTGCCATCACCGCCATTCCCAACAGCATCGGCGCTACCAAAAGTCGAAAATGGCATCGCCTGATACGGCCCTGGGTCAATCATCTCGTGGCGTGCGCCAACGGTCTCTCATTGACGACAGCGCTGGTCGCCAGTGATGACAGCCTGCTGCTGGGGCCTTTTGAAGAGCCGGTAGCGCGCCGGCTGTTGGGCGACCTGTTGCAGGCCTGGCAGGCCGGCATGCGCCAGCCGCTACCGGTCGCCGTCAAGACCGCCTTCGCCTGGCTGGGTCAGACTGAGCCGATCAAGGCTGAAGCGGCGGCTCGCAAAGCCTACGAAGGCGACGGGCAGAATTCCGAAGGCGAACGACGGGAAAGTCCGGCGCTGGCCCGGCAGTTTGCCGATTTCGATGCCTTGATGGCTGATGAAACATTTCCCGATTGGTGCGATGCGCTTTACCGACCGTTGCTTGAAGCCCCTTGGCGTTCATCGGCTGATGAGGAGGCGCGCTCATGAGTCGACAGGCACCGCTGGCTCTGGCCTTTCCGCTACGTGGCAGCCAACTGATCGAAGCCAGCGCCGGTACCGGCAAGACCTTCACCATTTCAGCGCTCTACCTGCGCCTTGTGCTCGGGCATGGCGGCTCGGCGTCCGGTTTTGGCCGTGAGCTGCTGCCGCCGCAGATCCTGGTGGTGACCTTTACGGACGCCGCCACCAAAGAGCTGCGTGAACGTATCCGCACACGCCTTGCTGAAGCCGCGCGTTTTTTCCGAGACGAAATCCCCGCTCCGGACTCATTGATCGCCCAGTTGCGTGACGAGTTTAGCGCCGAGCAATGGCCAGGCTGCGCAGACCGGTTGGACATCGCCGCGCAGTGGATGGACGAAGCGGCTGTCTCGACCATCCACAGTTGGTGTCAGCGCATGCTGCGCGAACATGCGTTCGACAGCGGCAGCCTGTTTACCCAGACCCTGGAAACCGATCACAGTGAGCTGCTTGGTGAGGTGTTGCGCGACTATTGGCGACTGTTCTGCTACTCGATGCAGGGCGAGGCGCTGAATTGGGTGCGCACGCATTGGGGAGGCCCGGCTGCGTTGCTGCCGCGGGTCAAGGGCCTGTTCAACAGCGAGCGCAACAATGCTGACGAGCTTGAGCCCGCCGAACTCATTGCGGCAGCCCTGCAGGAACGCAGCACCGCCTTGCTCGACCTCAAGGCGCCGTGGCGGCAGTGGGCCGTGGAGTTGCTGGAGATCTGCCAGCAGGGCGTCGCCAATAAAAGCGTCGACGGGCGCAAGATGCAGGCTCGTTACTTCGAGCCATGGTTCCAGAAAATCACGGCTTGGGTGGAAGATGAAAGTCTTGAGCTGTTGGACATCGGCACCGGCTTCACCCGGCTGACACCCGAGGGCATGGCCGAAGCGTGGAAAGGCGAGGTGCCCAGCCATCCCGCGTTGGACGCCATGTCCGGTCTCAAGGCCAGCCTGGATGCGTTGCCCACGCCTCACGCTGCGGTATTGCAGCATGCCGCGCAATGGGTCGGGGCACGCTTCGAGGCCGAGAAGCGGCGCCGTGCTGAGATGGGGTTTGACGACATGCTGCTGCGCCTCGATGCGGCGCTCCAGGCCGAAGGCGGAGAGCGCCTGGCGAGCCTGATCCGCGAGCAGTTCCCGGTGGCGCTGATCGACGAATTCCAAGACACCGACCCGGTTCAATACCGGATCTTCGAGAGCATCTATCGCATTGAAGACAATAATCCGGAGACCGGGCTGTTTCTGATCGGCGATCCGAAGCAGGCGATCTATGCCTTTCGCGGTGCCGACATCTATACCTACCTGCGCGCTCGGGAGGCCACTGCCGGCAGGCTGCATACGTTGGGGACGAACTTCCGTTCAAGCCACGCCATGGTCGGTGCGGTCAACCACATTTTCCAAAACGCCGAATCCCGCTCGCAGGGGCGCGGAGCGTTCCTGTTTCGCGAGCCGTCGGGCGAGAACCCGGTGCCGTTCCTGTCCGTTGAATCCCAGGGCCGCAAGGAGGTCTTGCAGATCGCCGGCCAGGCCGTTGCGGCATTGAACATCTGGCATCTGCCGTCGGATCAGCCGTTCTCCGGTGCGGTGTACCGGCAACACCTGGCTGCGGCGTGCGCCAGTGAAATCACCGCGTTACTCAATGGCGGCCAGTCGGGCAGCGACGGTTTTATCGTCGACGGGCAGTTGCTTCGAGGATTGCGTCCGGCGGATATTGCGATCCTGGTGCGCGACGGCAAGGAGGCGCAGGCCGTGCGAGACCAACTGTCCGCCCGGGGTGTGCGCAGCGTCTACCTGTCGGATAAGGACTCGGTCTTCGCTTCCCAGGAAGCGCGGGACCTGCTGACGTGGCTCAGAGCCTGTGCCGAACCGGATGTCGAACGACCGCTGCGGGCGGCATTGGCCAGCATCACCCTGAATCTGCCGCTGACCGAGCTTGAGCGACTCAACCAGGATGAGCTGGCCTGGGAAAGCCGGGTCATGCAGTTCCGCGGCTATCGTACCGTCTGGCGCGCCCAGGGCGTGCTGCCTATGCTGCGGCGCCTTCTGCATGATTTCGAGTTGCCCCAGGCCTTGATGGCGCGCAGCGATGGTGAGCGGGTGCTGACCAACTTGCTGCACCTGTGCGAACTGCTGCAGCAGGCCGCCGGTGAGCTGGATGGCGAGCAAGCGTTGATCCGGCATTTGTCCGAGCACCTGGCCTTGTCCGGGCAGGCGGGGGAAGAGCAGATCCTGCGGCTGGAAAGCGATGAGCAACTGGTCAAGGTGGTCACGATTCACAAGTCCAAGGGGCTCGAGTATCCGTTGGTATTCTTGCCATTCATCTGTTCGACCAAACCGGTGGATGGCAGTCGATTGCCTCTGCATTACCACGATGAGTCCGGCAAGGCGCAGATCAGTCTGACGCCAACGGCGGAGTTGATCGCCAAGGCCGACGATGAGCGTCTGGCCGAAGATCTGCGATTGCTCTACGTTGCACTGACCCGCGCACAGCATGCCTGCTGGTTGGGTGTCGCGGACCTCAAGCGGGGTAACAACAATAGTTCGATCCTGCATCTGTCTGCGCTGGGCTATTTATTGGGCGGCGGTGCGCCGTTGAGCGAGTCGGCTGCGCTGCGGTGCTGGCTCCAGGACCTGCAACAAGGCAACGCCTCGATAAGTTGCCAGGAGTTGCCCGAAGTCACCGACGAGCGCTATCAGCCCCCACGTAACGAGGCCGTGCTGCTCGAGCCTTTGGTGCCGACGCGCAAGGCCAGCGAGAATTGGTGGATTGCCTCCTACAGCGCGTTGCGCATTGGCGAAAGCCTGAGCGAGGGCAGCGATGCCGCCCCAGAGAATCCACAGGCGCAGAAATTGTTCGACGACGAACGACTCGATCCGGAGGCACCCAGGGAGGTGAACGCGGCGGGCGGCGATATCCACCGTTTTCCTCGCGGCCCCCATCCCGGCACCTTCCTCCACGGCTTGCTGGAATGGGCTGCCGGGGAGGGCTTTTCGGCGGAGCCTGCAGCGATCGAGGATGCCATCGCGCGGCGTTGCAATCGCCGAGGCTGGAAGGGCTGGATCACCACCCTGAGCGACTGGCTACAACATCTGGTGCAAATGCCCTTGCAAGTCGGAAATGGCCATAGACCTGTGGTCTTCTCGCAGCTGAGTCAATTCCAGGTCGAGATGGAGTTCTGGTTCGCCAGCCATAAGGTCGATGTGCAGAAGCTTGATCAACTGGTGTGCAAATTCACCCATGGCGGGGTGGCCCGCGTCGCTGCCGAACCGGTGTTGCTCAATGGCATGTTCAAAGGCTTCATCGACTTGACGTTCGAGCACGATGGCCAGTATTACGTGGCCGACTACAAGTCCAACTGGCTGGGTGTCGATGACATGGCCTACACCTCGCAAGCGATGGAACAATCGATCCTGGACAATCGCTACGACCTGCAATACGTGTTGTACCTGTTGGCCCTGCATCGCCAGCTCAAGGCCCGACTGCCCGGCTATGACTACGACCGGCATGTCGGCGGCGCGTTGTATCTGTTTCTGCGGGGCACCCGCTCCGCCAGTCAGGGTGTGTATTTCACCAAGCCGCCCCGGAGCTTGATCGAACAATTGGATCGACTGTTCCAAGGAGCGCCCGAGCCCAAGGCTGAACCGGCGTGGGTACAGGGAGAGTTGCTATGAGCCGTTCTTTTGCCGATCTGCTACCCAAGCCGTCCGATGACGAGAGCCTGGTCGATCTGGAGCCCTTGAGTCGTGCAGATGATCTGCTGTTGCTGCTTACGCGCTGGGTCGAACGCGGCTGGTTGCGTGCCCTGGACAAGGCATTTGTCACATTCCTCCATGAGCTGGCGCCCGACGATGATCCGTTGGTCCTGCTCGCGGCAGCGTTCACCAGTCATCAGTTGGGCCACGGACATGTCTGCCTGGACCTGTTCGAAACCCTCAAGGAACCGGACTTCGCCTTGTCATTGCCTCCAGAGGGTGACTTGCAGACCGGCGTGTTGCCGTCACAAATCCTGACCGGGCTGGATGGCCCTCACTGGTGCAAGGCCTTGGCTGCCAGTCCTTTGGTGGCCCTGGCGGTCGATGAAAGTGAAGAGGCCCGGCAACGTCCTTTGGTGCTGATGGGGAAACGCCTTTATCTACGTCGCTATTGGGGTTATGAGCGGCGGATCGATGAAGCATTGCGCCAAAGGCTGGTCGAACGTGAAGCCGCGCCCGACGACCTGCGCGAGCGCTTGGACGGGTTGTTCGGGCCTGCCAGTGCCACGGGCCCGGTGGATTGGCAGAAACTGGCGTGTGCGCTGGCGACCCGAGGGGCTTTCAGCATCGTGACTGGCGGGCCGGGCACCGGTAAAACCACTACGGTGGTGCGCCTGCTGGCCTTGCTCCAGGCACCAGCCGTCGAGGCAGGGAAGCCGCTGCGGATTCGCCTGGCCGCCCCCACGGGCAAGGCGGCGGCGCGCCTGACCGAGTCCATCAGCCAGCAGGTCCGGACCCTCGATGTGGGCGAGTCGGTGCGCGAACGCATTCCCTGCGAAGTCACCACGGTCCATCGTCTGCTGGGCAGCCGTCCCGGCACCCGGCATTTCCGTCATCACAGCGGCAACCGGCTGCCACTGGATGTGCTGGTGGTCGATGAAGCGTCCATGATCGACCTGGAGATGATGGCCAATCTGCTGGATGCACTGCCGTCCCATGCACGACTGGTGTTGCTGGGAGACAAGGACCAGTTGGCGTCTGTAGAAGCCGGTGCGGTGCTCGGCGATCTGTGTCGAGACGCAGAGGATGGCTGGTACAGCCCCCGCACCCGTGCCTGGCTTGAGGCCGTCAGTGGTGAAAACCTCGCAACCACCGGCCTGGAGCAAGACCTCGACGCAACCCATCCCCTGGCGCAGCAAGTAGTCATGCTCAGGCATTCCCGACGTTTTGGCGAGGGCAGCGGGATCGGTCAGCTGGCGCGTTGGGTCAACCAGCAACAACCGGAAAAGGCCCGCCAGTTGTTGATGGGCGGCCAATATGCCGATCTGCTTTGCCTGGCATTGAAGGGGGAGCACGATGGGGCTTTGGAACGCTTGTTGATTGAAGGCAAGCCAGGCGGGCCTCAGGGCTACCGGCATTATCTCGATCTGCTACGGCAGCAGCGTCCGGCCAGCTCCAGGCCCCTGGAAGACAGCTGCTGGGTCGACTGGGCGCGAGAAGTCCTGTCGGCATTCGACGCGTTCCAGTTGCTTTGCGCGGTCCGCAGGGGGCCATGGGGCGTCGAGGGGCTGAACCAGCGGATCACCGCCGCGCTGCTCAAGGCCCGTCTGATCGAGAGCGATCATCAGTGGTACGAAGGACGCCCGGTCTTGATGACCCGCAACGATTACGGGCTCGGGTTGATGAATGGTGATATCGGCATCGCCCTCAAGTTGCCCGAGCGTGACGGGCCGGATGCCGGTAAGCAGGTGTTACGGGTCGCTTTTCCACGTAACGACGGCCAAGGTGGCGTGCGCTTCGTCCTGCCCAGCCGTTTGAACGATGTGGAAACCGTATATGCCATGACCGTACACAAATCCCAGGGCTCGGAATTCGCCCATACGGCGTTGATTCTCCCGGATGCGCTGAACCCGGTATTGACCAAAGAGCTGGTCTACACCGCCATTACCCGAGGCAAGCAATGGTTCAGCCTGATAGAGCCACGGTCCGGCGTATTCGAAGAAGCGGTCCGGCGCAAGGTCAAGCGCCTGAGCGGGCTGATGCTGGAGCTTGCACATGTGACCGAGTGATCGGCTTTGCGTGATCCATTTCCTACACTCGCGTTTTACCTGTTGATGTCAGAAACGTCTGTAGGACGGTGTCTCGCTGGCATTTGGGCACTGTGCTATCTTTCCGGCACTTTTTTTAAAACAAGAGATTTCCATGAAGGTGGCTGTTCGGGAGACAGTGCGCGGCAAGGGCTGGAGGCGTTATCTGCTTGCCGGTTTCCTCTGTGCAATGTCGCCTGCGGTCATGGCCCAGGAGCCGGAATCAAGCCGGGCCGAGCAACGCGCCGAAGCGGTCACCCAGGTGGTCCTGGGCATACTCAGTTATGCCCGCTGGCCCGTGGAACCAGCGCAACTGCAACTGTGCATCGTCGGGCCTACCCAATACACCGACGATCTGGTCAAAGGCACGACGCAAGCCACCGGTCGGCCCGTTACCGTGCAAAGGTTACTGGTCGACCACCCGGACATCGCAACGGCCTGTAATGCGGTCTACATCGGCAAGCTGACCGGCGATGAACGCTCTCGCCTGTTTGCCTCGCTGATCGGCAAGCCGGTTCTGAGCATCAGCGAAGGCGGCGACCAGTGCACTGTCGGCAGTCTGTTCTGCCTGCGGGTCGGGGACGAGCAGGTGTCGTTCGAGGTCAACCTTGACTCGGTGGCACGCAGTGGCGTGCGTATCCATCCAAGCGTCCTGCAACTTTCGCGGCGCAGGGCGACGACGCCATGAGTCGGGGCAAACCGCAGGTCCGCCCGACCCTGGGCTCAGTCATCGGCCGCGGTCATCTGATCGTCGCCTTGTTGGCGATCACCATGGCCAGCGTTTCCCTGACCCTGCTCGGGGTGCTGGCGCTGCGAGTCTATGCCGATCACAACCTGCACCTGATTGCCCGTTCGATCAGCTACACCGTGGAAGCCGCCGTGGTCTTCGATGACTCGGCTGCGGCCACCGAAGCGCTCGCGCTGATTGCCTCCACCGAGGAGGTCGCCGATGCCCAGGTGTTCAATGCGAATGGCCGTCTGCTGGCGCGCTGGCAACGACCGGAAACCGGTTTGTTGTCGGAACTGGAGATGCACATTGCCAAGGCCTTTCTAGAAAAGCCCATCAGCCTGCCGATTGTTCATCAAGGGCAGAATATTGGCCGGATTCTGCTGGCCGGCCACGGCGGTAGCCTATTGCGCTTTTTACTCAGCGGCCTGGCGGGAATCATCCTGTGCACGGCGGTGAGCGCCTGGGTGGCGCTTTATCTGGCGCGGCGCCAACTGCGAGCAATCACCGGGCCGTTGCGCCGACTGGCCGAAGTGGCGCACGCCGCGCGCAGTGAACGCGCGTTGGACCGACGCGTGCCGCCAGCGGCCATCGCCGAGCTGGATAATTTGGGCAATGACTTCAACGCACTGCTCGATGAGTTGGAATCCTGGCAGACCCACCTACAAAGCGAGAACGAAACCCTCGCTCACCAGGCCAGTCACGACAGCCTGACCGGGTTGCCGAACCGGGCGTTTTTCGAAGGCCGGCTGATCCGCGCCTTGCGCAATGCCAGCAAGCTCAACGAGCAGGTCGCTGTGCTCTATCTGGACAGTGATCGCTTCAAGGGCATCAATGACAATTTCGGCCACGCCGCCGGTGACGCGGTGCTCACGGCAGTGGCGACCCGGGTCCGGGCGCAGCTGCGCGAGGATGATCTGGTGGCACGCCTGGGCGGCGACGAGTTCGCCGTGCTGCTGACGCCCCTGCACAAAATCGAGGATGCCGAGCGGATCGCAGAGAAAATCATTGCCAGCATGGAGATGCCGATCCAGTTGCCCGGCAATGCCTCGGTGCTGACCTCCCTCAGTATCGGCATTGCCGTTTACCCGGATGATGGTGCCACCCCCGGCACCTTGCTCAATGCCGCCGACGCGGCAATGTACCAGGCCAAGCGCCTCGCCCGAGGCGGCCAACACACGGCGGGGTCGGATAACCCTGTCGCTGATCTTCAAACCAGGAGCTAACTCGTGCGTTCATTCCATCGATCCAGCCTGCACCGGTTCGTCGCGTTTCTGTTCATGGCCGTCGTCGCTCTGACCGGCTGCCAGACTGCCCCACCCCCCAAAGGTCTGACTCCGGCACAGATCGCGGTACTCAAAGAACAGGGTTTCAAACTGACCGACGAAGGCTGGGCCTTCGGGCTGTCAGGCAAGGTGCTGTTTGGCAGTGATGTGGAAAGCCTGAACACGGCGAGCAGCGAGATTGTGCAGCGAATCGGCAAGGCGCTGGTGCTCGCTGGAATCGAACGGGTACGCGTCGATGGGCATACCGACGCCTCCGGCTCCCAGGCCTATAACGAACAGCTGTCGATACGCCGCGCCAACAGCGTGGGCCAGGTGCTGACGGGCGTGGGAATGCGCGAAGAGAACGTCCAACTGCGCGGCCTCGGCAGCAGCAATCCGGTGGCTTCCAATGACACGGCCAGCGGGCGCACCGAAAACCGCCGTGTCGCCATCGTAGTCATCGCCGATTAATCGGCGAATACCATCACAGGGTTTTCACCCATCAGCAAAGGCTGGTTCCGCTCGGTCACTTCCCTGATGTAATCCCACAGCAACGTGATCCGCTTGAGCTTGCGCAAGTCCTCCCGGCAGTACATCCAGAACTGCCGGGTGACAGTGATTTCCTCCGGCAGCACCGGCAACAGACGTGGATCCTGGGCGGCAAGGAAGCACGGCAGAATCGCCAGCGAGCGTCCCTGCTGTGCCGCCACGAACTGTGCGATCACGCTGGTGCTGCGCAGATGGGCATTGGCGCCGGGCAGGACATTGGCCAGGTAGAGCAGCTCCGAGCTGAACGCCAGGTCATCCACATAACTGATAAATGAATGCTTGCTCAGGTCTGCCGGACGCTGGATCGGCGGGTGGCTGTCCAGGTACGGCTGAGTGGCGTAGAGCTGCAATCGGTAGTCGCACAGTTTGCAGCAGACATAGGGTCCATGTTCGGGACGTTCCAGGGCGATGACGATGTCGGCTTCGCGCTTGGACAGGCTGATGAAGTGCGGCAGCGGCAGGATGTCCACCGAAATGGCCGGGTAGGCATCGACAAAGTGGCTCAGTTGCGGGGTGATGAAAAAACTGCCGAAGCCTTCGGTGCAGCCCATTCGCACGTGCCCGGACAGCGCGACGCCCGAACCCGAAACCTGCTCGCAGGCCATGTGCAGGGTGCTTTCTATCGACTCGGCGTAACCCAGCAGACGCTGGCCTTCGGCCGTGAGGACGAAGCCATTGGTCCGGGATTTTTCGAAAAGCAGCGTGCCCAACGAGGCTTCCAGCGAACTGATGCGTCGCGACACTGTGGTGTAGTCGACTGCCAGGCGCTTGGCCGCCGTGCTGGCTTTGCGGGTGCGGGCCACTTCGAGAAAAAACTTCAGGTCGTCCCAATTCAACGAGCCCAGCGAGGTGATGTTTTTTTGCATGATGGACCGGCTTTTATGTGCATTCTTATTGGAAGTTTGCACATCTATACTCCAGAAACCGTCTTATCGCCAAGGTGTTCGCGCACCTTGGTTCCGGCTGAACAGCGCTCTCTATAAGAACAATCCCGGAGGCCAGCATGAACGTTTCCCTTACGCCCAACGACACTGCCCTGCACACCGTCAAACTGCTGATCGATGGTGAGTGGGTTCAATCCCAGTCCGATGAATGGCATGACATCGTCAACCCTGCTACTCAGGAGGTTCTGGCGAAGGTCCCGTTTGCCACGGCATCGGAAGTCGACGCCGCTATCGCCGCTGCCCAGCGTGCCTTCCAGACCTGGAAGCTGACGCCCATCGGTGCGCGGATGCGCATCATGCTCAAGCTCCAGGCGCTGATCCGCGAGCATTCCAAACGTATTGCCGCCGTGCTGAGCGCCGAGCAGGGCAAGACCATCGCCGATGCCGAAGGCGATATTTTCCGTGGCCTGGAAGTGGTCGAGCACGCCTGTTCCATCGGCACCCTACAGATGGGCGAATTCGCCGAGAACGTTGCCGGGGGCGTGGACACTTATACGTTGCGCCAGCCGATCGGCGTGTGTGCAGGCATCACGCCGTTCAACTTCCCGGCGATGATTCCCCTGTGGATGTTCCCGATGGCCATCGCGTGCGGTAACACCTTTGTGCTTAAGCCGTCGGAACAGGACCCACTGTCAACGATGTTGCTGGTGGAACTGGCGATCGAGGCCGGCGTGCCGGCGGGTGTGCTCAACGTGGTGCATGGCGGCAAGGACGTGGTGGATGCGCTGTGCACCCACAAAGACATCAAGGCGGTGTCCTTCGTCGGTTCGACTGCGGTTGGCACCCACGTGTATGACCTCGCGGGACGTCATGGCAAGCGCGTGCAGTCGATGATGGGCGCCAAGAACCACGCGGTGGTGTTGCCCGATGCCAACCGTGAGCAAACCCTCAATGCCCTGGTCGGCGCCGGTTTCGGTGCGGCGGGCCAGCGTTGCATGGCCACCTCGGTGGTGGTGATGGTAGGCGCGGCCAGACAGTGGCTGCCGGAGCTCAAGGCCCTGGCGCAGAAGCTCAAGGTCAATGCCGGCAGCGAGCCGGGCACGGACGTCGGGCCAGTGATTTCCAAACGGGCCAAGGCGCGGATCCTGGAGTTGATCGAGAGCGGCGTGAAGGCAGGGGCGAAGCTGGAGCTCGATGGTCGTGATGTCAGCGTACCGGGCTACGAGCAAGGCAACTTCGTCGGCCCGACGCTGTTTTCCGGCGTGACGACCGACATGCGCATCTACACCGAGGAAATTTTCGGGCCGGTGCTGGTGGTGCTGGAAGTCGACACACTGGATGAGGCCATTGCACTGGTCAACGCCAATCCGTTCGGCAACGGCACGGGCCTGTTCACCCAGAGCGGTGCGGCGGCGCGCAAATTCCAGAGCGAAATCGACGTCGGCCAGGTGGGGATCAACATCCCGATCCCGGTGCCAGTGCCCTTCTTCAGCTTCACCGGTTCGCGCGGATCGAAACTTGGCGACCTGGGTCCCTACGGCAAACAGGTGGTGCAGTTCTACACTCAGACCAAGACCGTCACCGCGCGCTGGTTCGATGATGACAGCGTCAATGACGGCGTGAACACCACCATCAATCTGCGTTAAGGAGCCGGACATGAACATCGCATTTATCGGTCTGGGCAACATGGGCGCCCCCATGGCACGCAACCTGCTCAAGGCTGGCCATTCGTTGAACCTGTTCGACCTGAACCAGACGGTGTTGGCTGAGTTGGCGGCATTGGGCGGCACTGTCAGCGCCTCGCCGCGTGACGCGGCCCAAGGCGCAGCGCTGGTGATCACCATGCTGCCGGCCGCTGCTCATGTACGCAGTGTCTGGCTGGGTGAAGACGGCGTTCTGGCAGGCATCGCCGCTGGCACGCCAGCCGTGGATTGCAGCACCATCGATCCACAGACCGCTCGTGATGTCGCCGCTGCCGCCGCCAGTCAAGGCGTGGCGATGGCGGATGCGCCCGTCTCGGGTGGCACTGGCGGCGCGGCGGCCGGTACGTTGACCTTCATGGTCGGTGCCACCGCTGAGTTGTTCGCCACTTTGCAACCGGTTCTGGCACAGATGGGCCGCAACATCGTGCATTGCGGTGAAGTCGGTACTGGGCAGATCGCCAAGATCTGCAACAACCTGTTGCTGGGGATTTCCATGGTCGGCGTCAGCGAGGCCATGGCTCTGGGCGATGCCCTGGGCATCGACACCCAGGTGTTGGCCGGGATCATCAACAGTTCGACGGGGCGTTGCTGGAGCTCGGACACCTACAACCCTTGGCCGGGCGTGATCGAGACGGCACCCGCGTCCCGTGGCTACACCGGTGGTTTTGGCGCGGACCTGATGCTCAAGGACCTGGGCCTGGCAACCGAAGCCGCACGGCAGGTCCGTCAGCCGGTGGTGCTCGGCGCCGTGGCGCAGCAGTTGTATCAAGCGATGAGCCAGCGGGGCGAGGGTGGCAAGGACTTTTCGGCGATTGTTAACAGCTATCGCAAGCCGCAGTAAGGATCGTCCTGGACTTGTGCCGAGGAGCTTTGTGACGAGGGCGCTTGCTCCCGCTGGACCGGGCTGGCGCTCCAGTGCGCAGCGCTCCCAAAAACCCGGGCCGCTGCGCAGCCCAGCGGGAGCAAGCGCCCTCGCCACAGGGACCGCGCAAGCATATTGAGGTTTGTTTTCCGAGAGTCCATGTCGGGTGGCCTCTCGGATTTTTTCTTCAGGCAAACACGAAATATTTGCGCACGGTCTCGACCACTTCCCACGTGCCCTTCATACCAGGCTCGACGACAAAGATATCACCGGCGCGCAGATGGATCGGTTCCATGCCGTCAGGGGTGATCACGCAGTAGCCTTCCTGGAAATGGCAGTATTCCCACTTCACATAATCCACGCGCCATTTGCCGGGGGTGCAGATCCAGGTGCCCATGATCTTGCTGCCATCTTCGCTGGTGTAGGCGTTGAGGTTGACGGTGTGTGGGTCGCCTTCGAGTTTTTCCCATTTGCAGGCGTCGAGTACGGGCAACGGATGGGTATCGCGCAGGACAGTGATGGGTGCGGTCATGGGGGCTCCGAAAATGCGGGCAGAAGAGAGCAGGCACCCTAACGCGCCAATGGGGCATGAGAGTGTCTATGCTCGACATCGGCTTGCCCAGGAGCGCGCTTCAGTCCGCCAGATGCCGGGCCAATGCCTTGGCATAGGCGGGCAGGCCTTCGAAGTTGCGGGCGCAGAGCAGCAGCGCCCGATGGGCCCAGGCCTCCTGCAATGCAACGACTTGATACGACGGCCCTGGCGGACGACGGTCGACGGCGGCCTTCGGCACGACGGCGATGCCGGCGCCGTGGGCAACCATGCGGATCACGCCGTCGAAACCGTCGGCGCGGATGCGGATCTGCATGCGCATCCCGGTGTGCAGCGCTTGCTCTTCAAGATAGATGGCCAGGGCACTGGAGGCATCCAGGCCGACATAGTCGTAGCTCAGGGTCTCGCTGAAACTCGGCGTCTGAGCGTCAGCCAAGGGGTGCCCAGAGGGTAGGATCAATACCAACGGATCATCGCGAAACGGCCATGTCTGAAGGCCAGCGGTATCGACAGCGTCGGAAACGATCCCCAGATCCGCCGCGCCCTGGCGTAACGCATGGGTGATTCGCGCACTCGGCAATTGCTGAAGGTCGATGTCGAGGTTCGGGTGATCTTTCAAGAAACCGGCCAGTGGTTCGGGCAGGTATTCGGTCATGGCGCTGGTGTTGCACAGCAGCCGGACCCGGCCTTTGACGCCTTGGGCGTACTCGGCCAGGTCCTGTTGCAAGTGTTCGGCGTGTTGCAGCAAGACCCGGGCATGTTGCGCCAGGGCCTTGCCGGCAGGCGTCGGGGTGACGCCGCGCCGACCGCGTTCGAGCAGGGCGATGCCCAGGGATGCCTCCAGGGCACGGACTCGCGCACTGGCCGCAGGCAGGGACAAATGACTGCGACCGGCACCGGCGGTGATGTTGCCGGTGTCGAGGATGTTCAGGAAGAGGCGCAGGTCGGTGAGGTCGAAGTGCATGGGCGATGAGATCCTGTGCCGGGTTTCGGGGTGCCTCGTAAGCCGCTATCGCGAGCAGGCTCGCTCCCACAGAAGCGTGCATTTACTCTGAAGGAACCCGAAACAATGTGGGAGCGAGCCTGCTCGCGATAGTGGCGACCGCCTCAGCAAAAAATTCCAGCCTCTTGCTGGGTAAGAGGCACGCTCAGTATATGCCAGATTTAAAACCCACCCGCCAAGGCGCACGATAACGCCATGGACACTCTCATCGCTTTCTATCAGAACCTCGGCCTGGCGCTGACCCTGCTGGTCATCGCCACCTTTCTGCTCGCCGGCACGATCAAGGGGGTGATCGGCCTCGGCCTGCCAACCATTTCCATGGGCTTGCTCGGGCTGGCTATGGCGCCGGCACAGGCTGCAGCGTTGCTCATTATCCCGGCGACCTTGACCAATCTCTGGCAGCTGGCTTTCGGTGGGCATCTGCGAACCTTGATCTGGCGCCTGTGGCCGCTGCTGCTGGCGATTTTCATCGGCACCGGCCTCGGTACGCTGTGGCTCGGCATGGTGGGAGGGACCTGGGTGGTGCGAGCCTTGGGCGGAGCATTGTTGGTGTATGCGCTGAGCGGGTTGTGCCTGCCAACGCTGCGGGTCGCGCCACGGGCCGAGCGGTGGCTGGCCCCGCTCTGCGGTGTACTCACTGGCGTCATTACCTCGGCCACCGGCGTGTTCGTCATTCCAGCGGTGCCGTACCTGCAAGCGCTGGGCTTGAGCAAGGATGAGCTGGTGCAAGCCCTGGGGTTGTCGTTCACCGTTTCCACCCTGGCCCTGGCCGCCGGCCTGCTGTGGCGCGGCGCCCTGGGTGGCGGTGAACTGAGTGCTTCGCTGCTGACACTGCTACCGGCACTGGCCGGGATGTGGCTGGGGCAGTGGTTGCGTCAGCGGATCAGTGCCGTGTTGTTCAAGCGGGTATTTTTCATCGGCCTGGGTGTGCTCGGCGGCCACCTGCTGATCAGCGGCTAGCCGACGACGGGCTGAGCATGTCGACTCGGCGGATCTCGAAATCGCGCTCCAGATAATCCATGCGTTGCTCGAAAAACTCCTTCATGTGCGGCAGGTTCGAGTGCACGTCCAGGTGCGCCTGGGATGCCCAGATCTCGTAGAAGATAAACAGCGTCGGGTCCTGTTGGTCCCGCAGCATGTGGTATTCGATGCAGCCGGGCTCGGCGCGGCTCGGTTCGACGTATGCGCGGAACAGCGCTTCGAAAGCTTCGGCTTTTTCCGGACGGGTCTTGGCGTGAAGGATGAAACCATGCAGGTCGCTCATCGAGTTGAATCCTTGAAATGAAGAGACACCGAATTTTACGGCAAAAATAAGATGCCTATTCGTGCGTATGAATCAAAACATTTTTGCTCTGTCAGTGGTTATTCCGCGCGAGGCTGATCGATATCCTGCCGCCATCATTTTTCAACCTTCCATTCGGTGAAAGGCCAACGGCCCACCGGGAACCTGATGAGGCATCTGATGAAAAAAGTCCTGTTGCTCAATGGCGGCAAACAATTCGCTCACTCCGACGGCCGCTACAACGCAACGCTGCACGACGCTGCTGTCAGTGTGCTGGACCGTGGCGGTCTCGATGTGAAGACCACCTTCATCGACGGCGGCTACGACATCAAGGAAGAGGTCGCCAAGTTTCTCTGGGCCGACGTGATCATCTACCAGATGCCGGGCTGGTGGATGGGCGCGCCATGGACCGTGAAAAAGTACATCGACGAAGTCTTTACCGAGGGCCACGGCAGCCTCTATGCCAGCGACGGTCGTACGCGCTCCGATGCTTCGCAGAAATACGGCAGCGGCGGCTTGGTGCAGGGCAAGCAGTACATGTTGTCCCTGACCTGGAACGCCCCGCAGCAAGCCTTCGACGACCCGACCGATTTCTTCGAAGCCAAGGGCGTGGACGCGGTGTATTTTCCGTTTCACAAGGCCAACCAGTTCCTGGGCATGACCGCTCTGCCGACCTTCTTGTGCGTGGACGTGATGAAGCGTCCGAATATCGAGGCGGATGTGGCGCGGTATGAGCAGCATTTGAATGAGGTGTTCGGCCTTTCGCGGTAACCGGCTACTATCGGGTCTTCCCGAAGGCAAAGATGCACCCAGGGCGGGAGCACTTTATGGCGAGGGAGCTTGCTCCCGCTCGGCCGGGCTGGCGCTCCAGCGCGCAGCGGCCGCTTTTTTCGGGCCTGCTACGCAGTCCAGCGGGAGCAAGCTCCCTCGCCACAAAGGCTGCCTGGCTCCCGTTGTGCATTTGATGAGAGGACAGCTGTGAAAGCCAGATCCGACGAATTGCAGATTTTCGTCTGCGTGATCGAGTGCGGGTCGATTTCCGCCGCCGCCGAACAGGTCGGACAGACGCCGTCGGCGGTCAGCCGCACGTTATCGCGCCTTGAAGCCAAGCTCGACACCACCCTGATCAACCGCACCACGCGGCGCATGGACCTGACCGAGGAAGGCAAGTATTTCTTCGAGCAGGCCAAGGGCATCCTCGACCAGATGGACCAGTTGGAAGAACGCCTGTCGTCGCGCCAGAAACACCCCGCCGGACGTTTGCGGATCAACGCGGCCTCACCCTTCATGCTGCACGCCATCGTCCCGCACATCGAAGAGTTCCGCAGGCTTTATCCGGACATTCAGCTCGAACTCAACAGCAACGACCTGATCATCGACCTGCTGGAGCAAAGCACTGACGTCGCCATTCGCATCGGCACCCTCACCGACTCGACGCTGCATGCGCGGTCATTGGGATGCAGTCCGTTGCACATCCTGGCGAGCCCCGAATATTTGAAGCAACACGGCACGCCGTCGACCGTTGCCGAGCTGACGGACCACGCGTTGCTGGGTTTTGCCCAGAATGACGGCCTCAACCAATGGCCGCTGCGCCATATTCATGGTGACCGCTGGCCGATCCAGCCGGCCATCAGCGCTTCCAGCGGCGAAACCGTGCGCCACCTGGCGTTGCAGGGGCAGGGCATTGCCTGCCTGTCGGATTTCATGACTCGCGATGACATCCAGGCCGGGCGGCTGAAGGTGTTGCTGGCGCATGCCAACAGCGGATACCGCCAGCCGATCAACGCGGTGTACTACCGCAACTCCCAGCTGGCCTTGCGCATCCAATGCTTCCTGGACTTTATCCAAGGCAAGCTCGCCGAATATGCCTCGCGTGATTTCAAAGGCTGATTCGTGACTTTGCGGCAAGAGTGATTTGGGCAAGGTGCCCTGTTTCGTCAGGGATAGGTCCTCGATACTCCTCTCATCACTGATTCAGCCAAGGAGTTATCCATGAACGTATTCATCACCGGCGCCGCCGGTTTCATTGGCGGTTCCATCGCCACCGGGCTCGTGCAAGCCGGGCATCAGGTCACCGGTCTGGTACGTAGCGCCGAACAGGCGAACGAACTGACCGCGCTGGGCATCCGGCCGGTCATCGGCACTCTTGAAGACAGCGCACTGCTGGGCGAACAGGCGCGTGCCGCCGATGCCGTCATCAATGCGGCCAGCAGCGATCACCGTGGTGCCGCCGAAGCCCTGGTCGAGGCGCTCAAGGGGTCGAACAAGGTGCTGTTGCACACCAGCGGCTCGAGCATCGTTGGCGATGCTTCGGGCGGTCGGGCCAGCGATGACGTCTACCAGGAAGACAACCTGCCGCAACCCTCTGCCGACAAAGCGGCCCGGGTCGCGATCGACAACTTGATCCTGGACGCGGCAAAGCACGGCGTGAATTCGGCGGTGATCTGCAACACCTTGATCTACGGCCACAGCCTGGGCGTCAAGCGTGACAGCGTGCAACTGCCGCGCTTGCTCAAGCAGGCACGTAGAAGTGGGGTGGTGAGGCATGTCGGGCCGGGGCAAAACATTTGGTCCAACGTGCACATCGAGGATGTGGTCGAGTTGTACAAGCTGGCCCTGGTCCACAATGTGCCGGGCACGTTCTACTTCGTCGAAAGTGGCGAAGCCTCGTTCATCGACATGACCACTGCCATGGCCCGGTCGCTGAACCTTGGCCAACCCCAGGACTGGCCGCTGGCCGATGCTGAAGCCGAGTGGGGCTACGAAATGGCCAACTACGGCCTCGGCTCCAATAGCCGAGTACGCGGCAAGCACGCCCGCGAGCTGCTGGGCTGGACGCCGAAGCGGACCTCGGTGGTGGAGTGGATTCTTCACGAGATGGTGTAAGGGGTAAAAAGTCCCTAACTCACTGCAATCCCCTGTGGGAGCGAGCCTGCTCCGGGCGGCGATCCGACGATGGCGTCGAATCAGTCGATAGAGATGTCAACTGACCTGTCGCCATCGCGAGCAAGCTCGCTCCCACATTTGATCATCGGCGCTCGCGCAATCTCTGTCGGGCACCAACCCCTGTGGGAGCGAGCCTGCTCGCGATGGTGTTGGATCAGTCGGTATTGATGCTGGCTGACACACCGCCATCGCGAGCAAGCTCGCTCCCACAGTTTTATTAGTCGTGATGCACGCCCGCACGCTTGAGCATCTGCTTGCAGCGGTCGGACAAGTGGAACACCCGCAGGTGCTTGCCGGCCTTGCTGTAGCGCTCGCGCAGGGTCTTGAGCGCGGTGATGGCCGAGTAGTCGACGAAGCTCAGGTGGCGGCAGTCCAGGGTCACAAGGGGTGGGTCGTTGGCCGGGTCGAACTGGTTGAGAAATGGCGTCGTCGAGGCGAAGAACAAGGTGCCGTGCAGGCGATAGAGTTTACTCCCATCGTTTTCAAGGTGAGTGTCGGCGTACAGCTCCCGAGCCTGTTGCCAGGCGAAGTTGAGGGCTGCGATGACGATGCCGCAGAGCACGGCAATCGCCAGGTCGGTAAACACCGTGATGACCGTCACCGCGATGATCACCAGCACATCATTGACCGGCACTTTGTTGATCACCCGCAACGAGGCCCAGGCAAACGTCTGCTGTGCCACCACGAACATCACCCCCACCAGCGCGGCGAGCGGGATGCGTTCGATCAGCGGCGACAGGAACAACACGAACAGCAGCACCATCACCCCGGCCACCACGCCGGACGATCGCCCGCGCCCGCCGGAACTCAAGTTGATCATCGTCTGGCCGATCATCGCGCAACCGCCCATGCCGCCCAGCAGTCCGGAGGCCATGTTGGCGGCGCCCAGCGCGACGCACTCGCGGTCCGGATAGCCGCGGCTCTCGGTGATTTCATCGGTCAGGTTCAGGGTCAGCAAGGTTTCCAGCAAACCCACCAGGGCCATGATCAGCGCATAAGGCGCGACGATCTGCAGGGTTTCCAGGTTCCACGGGATGTCCGGCCAGGCAAGGCTCGGCAAGCCGCCGGCGATATGTGCCATGTCGCCGAGGGTGCGGGTGGGCAGGCCGAGCAGGTACACCGCCAGACCAACACCGAGGATTGCCACCAAGGCCGGAGGCACGCTGCGGGTCAGGCGCGGCAACAGATAGACGATGGCCATGGTCAGTACCACCAGCCCGATCATCAGGTACAACGGGCCGCCGCTCAGCCAGGCCTCGCCGTTCTTGAAATGCTCCAGTTGCGCCAGTGCGATGACTATCGCCAGGCCGTTGACGAAACCAAGCATCACCGGATGCGGCACCATGCGTATCAGCTTGCCCAGCCGCAACAGCCCGAACGCCATCATGATCAACCCGCCCAGCAGCACCGTGGCCAACAGATATTGCACGCCGTGCTGCACCACCAGCGCCACGATCACCACCGCCATCGACCCCGCCGCGCCCGAGACCATGCCCGGACGACCGCCGAACAGGGCGGTCAGCGTGCAAATGATGAAGGCGCCATACAGCCCCATCAGTGGGTTGAGATGGGCGACCAGAGCGAAGGCGATGCATTCGGGGAGCAGGGCGAAAGACGTGGTGAGGCCGGCGAGGGCATCGGCGCGAAGGCGTGCTGGTTTCATGATTTACCTGAGTGGGCGCCGGTGGAATGTCGGCTGCCGGAGGAGTGGTTGCAAGAGCAGATGGGAATGGTACGGAAATTCCCCAGTGGGAGCGAGCTTGCTCGCGATGCGGTTGGATCCGTCGATATCGATGTCGGCTGACCCGCCGCAATCGCGAGCAGGCTCGCTCCCACAGGGTCCGGTACTAGGGACGAAAATTCGGTGGTGGATTTTCATCGGCACTGTGTCGCGATGTCCGTCAGCGACATTTCTTGTCTGGGTACGAAAATAACTTTCAATGGGTTTGAGGATTCTTCGTGGAAATGCTTTATGAGTTTCACAACTCATAGATGTGACCCTGTTCGAGGAGTCCCGCATGGCACCTGCTTTCGGATACTGGCTATTGGTCTACGCGGCCATTGCCATCATTGCCCTGATCGTTCTGATCGCCCGATACCGGCTCAATCCGTTCATCGTGATTACCCTGGTGTCGATTGGCCTGGCACTGCTGGCCGGGATGCCGCCGTCGGGTGTCGTAGGGGCTTACGAGGCGGGCGTGGGCAAGACGCTGGGGCATATCGCGCTGGTGGTGGCGTTGGGCACGATGCTTGGCAAGATGATGGCCGAATCCGGCGGGGCCGAGCGCATGGCGCAAACGCTGATCGAACGCTTCGGCGAGCGCAATGCCCATTGGGCCATGGTGTGCATCGCGTTCCTGGTGGGGCTGCCGTTGTTTTTCGAAGTGGGTTTCGTGCTGCTGGTACCCATCGCTTTCACAGTCGCCCGGCGGGTGGGAGTATCGATCCTCATGGTCGGGCTGCCGATGGTTGCCGGGCTGTCGGTGGTCCATGCGCTGGTACCGCCGCATCCGGCGGCCATGCTGGCGGTGCAGGCATTCCAGGCGTCGGTGGGGCAGACCTTGCTTTACGCAATCCTGATCGGAATTCCCACGGCGATCATCGCCGGGCCCCTGTACGCCAAGTTCATCGTGCCGCGCATCCAGCTACCGGCCGATAACCCGCTGGAGCGGCAGTTTCTCGACCGTGAACCGCGTGCCCGGTTGCCGGGTTTCGGCGTGACCCTCGGGACGATCCTGTTGCCGGTGGTGCTGATGCTCATCGGCGGCTGGGCCAACCTGATCTCCACGCCCGGCAGCGGCTTGAACCAGTTCCTGTTGTTCATCGGCAACTCAGTGATCGCCTTGCTGCTGGCGACCATCCTCAGTTTCTGGACCCTCGGCCTGGCCCAGGGCTTCAATCGCGAGTCGATCCTCAAGTTCACCAATGAGTGCCTGGCACCGACCGCCAGCATCACCCTGCTGGTGGGCGCCGGCGGCGGCTTGAACCGGATCCTGGTGGACGCCGGTGTCACCCAGCAAATCGTCGGGCTGGCCCAGGAGTTCCAGCTGTCACCGTTGGTCATGGGCTGGCTGTTCGCCGCGCTGATGCGCGTCGCCACGGGCTCGGCCACGGTGGCGATGACCACGGCCTCCGGCATTGTCGCGCCGGTGGCGATCGGCCTGGGCTATCCGCATCCCGAGCTGCTGGTGCTGGCGACCGGGGCCGGGTCGGTGATCTTTTCCCACGTCAACGACGGCGGCTTCTGGCTGATCAAGGAATACTTCAATATGACCGTTGCACAAACCTTCAAGACCTGGACGGTGCTCGAAACGCTGATTTCCGTGGTCGCGTTCGGCCTGACCCTCGGGCTTGCCCGTTTGCTCTGAGCACAACGCAACCACACAGGAGCCGTCATGGACATCCTCTACCAGATCCGCTCCCGCCAGGATTCCTTCAGCGCCGGCGAAGGAAGAATCGCCCGGCTGATGCTTGACGACGTAGGATTCGCCGCTTCGGCCAGCCTCGATGAACTGGCCCAGCGGGCGGACGTCAGCAGCGCCACGCTGTCGCGTTTTGCCCGGACCGTCGGTTGCCGTGACCTGCGGGACCTGCGTCTGCAACTGGCTCAGGCCAGCGGGGTCGGCAGTCGCTTTCTCGACCCGGCCGGCGCGCCCGAGCAATCGGCGTTCTACGGGCAGATCGTGGGCGATATCGAGTCGACCCTGCGTCAGCACCTGTCGGCGTTCGAAGAGCCCCGCTTTGCCGACGCCGTTCGGCTGCTGGGCAAGGCACGAATGGTCCACGCGTTCGGACTCGGTGGCTGGTCGGCGCTCTGCAGCGAGGAGTTGCAAGTGCGCCTGGTGCGTTTCGGCTATCCGATTGCCGCATGCCGCGACCCGGTGATGATGCGCATCACCGCCACGTCGCTGAGCGAGCAACATCTGGTCATCGCCTGCTCGCTCACCGGCATTACCCCGGAACTGCTTGGCGCCGTCGAACTGGCCCGCAGTTATGGTGCGGCAATCCTGGCGATTACCCGCGCCGACTCACCGCTCGCCCGACTGGCCGATGTGGTGCTACCCCTGCAGGGCGCCGAAACCTCATTCATCTACAAACCCACGGCGGCGCGCTACGGCATGCTGCTGGCAATCGATGTGCTCGCCACCGAGCTTGCATTGGCAAATCCCGAAGACAATCAAGAGCGCCTGCGGCGAGTCAAACTCGCCCTGGACGACTACCGCGGCGGCGATGATGAGTTGCCGCTGGGAGACTGACATGCAGTACGACACACTGATCCGCAATGCGCTGCTCATCGATGGCAGCGACACCCCCGGCTACCCTGCCGATGTCGCGATTCGCGCCGGTCGCATCGAGCGCATTGGCGAGCTGGGCGGCGCCCGGGCCGTCGAAGAAATCGACGCCGCCGGCCGGGTGCTGGCGCCGGGATTCATCGATGTGCACACCCACGACGACACGGTGGTGATTCGCCAACCGCAGATGCTGCCCAAGCTCAGCCAGGGCGTGACCACAGTGATCGTCGGCAACTGCGGCATCAGCGCCTCGCCGGTGAGCCTGCGCGGCGATCCGCCGGACCCGATGAACCTGCTCGGCCCCGCGTCGGCGTTCGCCTATCCACGCTTCAGCGTTTATCGCGACGCGGTAAAGGCGGCCGCACCCGCGGTCAACGTCGCTGCGCTGGTGGGCCACACCGCGTTGCGCAGCAACCACATGGACGATCTGTTGCGCACTGCCAGCGCAGCAGAGATCGCCGCCATGCGCCGGCAACTGCGCGAAAGTCTTCAGGACGGTGCGTTGGGGTTGTCCACCGGCCTGGCCTACGCCAACGCGTTTTGCGCGTCCACCGATGAAGTCATGCAACTGACTGAAGAATTGAACGCATTCGGCGCGATCTACACCACCCACCTGCGCAGCGAATTCGAACCAGTGCTCGAAGCCATGGACGAAGCGTTCCAGATTGGTCGGCACGCCCGCAGCCCAGTGATCATTTCCCACCTCAAGTGTGCGGGTGTCGGCAATTGGGGGCGTAGTCCTCAAGTACTCGCGGCGCTGGAAAACGCTGCAAAAAATCATCCGGTCGGCTGTGACTGCTATCCCTACGCGGCCAGCTCTTCGACCCTGGACCTCAAGCAGGTGACCGACGCCCATCCCATCACTATCACTTGGTCGACGCCGCATCCGCAGATGGGCGGCCGCGACCTTATCGATATTGCTGCTGAATGGAACGTGTCGCTGCTGGACGCGGCGCAACGCCTGCAACCGGCCGGCGCGGTGTATTACGGCATGGACGAATCCGACGTGCGAAAGATCCTCGCCCACCCTTTATCCATGGTCGGTTCCGACGGTTTGCCCGAAGACCCGTTTCCCCATCCCCGGTTGTGGGGCGCTTTCCCACGGGTGTTGGGACACTTCAGTCGCGACGTCGGGCTCTTTCCGCTGCACACCGCCGTGCATAAGATGACCGGTCTATCGGCATCCCGCTTCGGTCTGAAGGAGCGCGGTGAAATCCGTGAAGGGCACTGGGCCGACATGGTGTTGTTCAATCCACAGACCATTCGTGACGTCGCCGATTTCATCGAACCGCAACGGGCAGCCGAAGGCATTGATGGCGTGTGGGTCAACGGCGTCCTGAGTTATGGCGAAGGCCAGGCGAATGGATGCCGGGGAGGACGATTCCTGGCGCGGGAACGACACTCAGGTCTATGACTCGGTGTGGCGAGGGAGCTTGCTCCCGCTGGGGTGCGAAGCAGCCCTGTAGTTACACGGCAGGGGACGCTGGCGCGTCCAGCGGGAGCAAGCTCCCTCGCCACGGGTTCGTTGGAGCGTCCAAAGTGCAGTGTTATACGGGGTGGTGATGGCACTGCGATATTAAAGAACCCGGCGCCAAGGCCGAAGCACTGGGTTCAACCCGTTTGAACGGGGACTTTTCAGCCAGGGAGCAACCCATGCGCTTCGGTAAAACCACTCCGATCCTGCGGATCTTCGATGAGGCCAAGGCGATGGAGTTCTACGTCGATTTCCTGGGCTTCAACGTCGACTGGCAACACCGCTTTGGCGACAACTTCCCGCTCTACCTGCAAGTGTCCCGCGGCGATTGTGTGCTGCACCTGTCCGAGCATCACGGCGATTGCACACCGGGTTCGGCGCTGCGTATCGAAACGGATGAGCTCGAAGCGTTCCAGCAGCAATTGCAGGCCAGGCAGTACCGCTACGCGCATCCGCAGATTCAGGCGATGCCCTGGGGGACCCAGGAACTGACCGTGACCGATCCGTTCGGGAACCGGTTGGTATTCATCCACACGATCAGTGCCTGAGTCCTGAACGGCCCAGGCGCTAAGGTCGCGGGATTGACTGGACGTGATCGTTGTACATCTCATAGTTCCTGGGATGGCGCTGCGTGGGAATATTTACGTTTTCGGGAATGATCCCGCTGCAGTTGAAACAGGCGATGAACGGTTCCGGTTGGGCCACACCGGTGATTTTTTCGGTGAACAGGTACGTGTCCGAAAGCACTCGCTCGGCCTGGCCCGGATAAAGCGCAACGACGTCGTTCAGTACCCGGACTTCCCCATGCGCCCCCGGCCCACCGGCGCGCACGGGGATGATGCCGTTGCAGAGTTCGATGTGTCTGGCGATGAGGTTCTGGGTATGTGGCTGGAGCTCCGACAGGGCATCGACGGTCCTGCTCAGCGTGGGTTCGCGTTTGAGCAACTCGGGATCCACTTCGAGTTTGTAGACCGGGTCGTTTTTTGTCGCACGGTAGCGTTCGGCCAGGTCGCTCAGGTATTCGTTGGTATCGCCGATCCTGTAGCTGCCGAAGTTCAGGTAGAAACTGTCGCTTTTAGCGCTGCCGTCGTAATGGGGGTCCACACCGCGATAACCCGTCGGGCCGGATTTGGGACCGGAAAGGTTGTGGTACTCGTAGAGCGCCACCGGCTTGCCATCCGGGGTATCGCCGGTCACGCCAAACGAGTGGACCACCAGGTCCTTGCGCTTTGTCTTGCTCAAGCCTGGGGGCGGACGCAAGGCCAGGTTGAGCACGGCGTTTTCTCGGTCGTCACCGGCCGTTCGCCTGGACGGCAGGGTCGAGGGCGACTGCATCATCGCCAGGGATCGGGCGTGCCCATTAGCCTCCACCCCTCTGACAACGTCATCCTTGATCCAGCCCTGATGGTCGACGAACCTGAGCGGATTGTTGGCCACCATGCCATACAGGTTCAACCCGTCGACCGCCCCCGCCGGATCGGGGCTGATCCAGCGCTGTAACCAAGGCGCGTAGTAGCGTTGCCCGTAATAGTACAGGCCGCTGGCATCGCGCTCCTTGCCTCCGTAGCGCAGGGTCCGGTAGCCGACTTCCAGCGCCGAGCGGGCGGCCAGCCACGCGGTCCCGCCATAGGGCAGGTAACTTTCCTGGCTGATCAGCCCACCTTGGTCGTCGAGCTCCAGTGCGCAGGAGCCCAGGTGGTCGCCAAGGCCGTAGCGCAGCGGGCTGGCAGCGATGCCGGACGGTCGGCCTTCGGTCCAGTGCAGGTAACGCACGGTGAACCGACCGGCTTGCAGATTGATCACTTCCAGCCGTTCGTTAGGGCGCGTGTGGATTTCCAGGCCCGGCAGGTAGCGGACCTCCCACGTGTGGGTGATGGCCTTGGCGTGGGCCGTCCGGATCTTGCGCACTCGTTGGCCGCTGCTGTCGTAGTGATAGCGCTCAACGTCGTTGGCCCCGTCTTCGCGCTGGACCAGCACCACGCTGTCGAGCTGGTTGCGGCTGTTCCAGGTCAGCGCCTGCCCAGGCTGTAGCACCTGCTGGTTGCCGTTGGCATCGAACGCCAGCGTGACGTCGATTGCCGACTGGCCTGTGTTCCAACTCGTGAGACGGTTGCTGACAGGGCTGACGTGGAACGTCCGGGTATATTGATTGCGGTCGCGGACATGGCGCAGCTCGGTCAGGTTGCCGCCGGCGTCGTAGGTGTAGTGTTCGGTGTAGTTGAACAACTGGCCGGCATCGATCGCAGTGCCGAGAATCGTCGGGGCCAGGCCTGCGGTTTCGCGCCCTGTCGCGCGGGTCAATTGGTACAGGCTGTCGTAGTTGAATGTGCCGATGGCTTCGACCCGCTGGTTGCTGCCGAAGTGCACCGCTTGGGCCTTGTCTTCGATGCGCATCACATTACCCACCGGGTCGTAGGCGTAATGCAGGTCCTGCAAGGTGCGGGCGGACAACGACGCGCTGAGGGTGGTCATTCGCCCGTTGGCCGGGTCGAACTCGGCGCGGCTGATCACTCCGTTGCCGGCAGCCTGCGATTCGAGCTGGCCGGAGGCGTTGTAGGTGAGTTGGCTGACGACGGTTGTTGCGACGCTGGCATCCCGAGGCTGGAGGCTCACGGCGCTGAGTTGACCCGCCCGATCGAAGGCGTAGTGCTGTTGATGCCGGGCCGCATCGGTTTGCTGGATGACTTGCCCGAGTGCGTCGTAACGCCAGTTCGTGGTGTGGCCGTCGCCATGTTCCAGCAGCCGGTCACGGTCCTTTTCGTCCCCAGGCCAGTCAGGGATCTCGCTGTTGGCCGGCAGGTGTCGGGTCTGGCTCAGAGGCTTGGCGCAAAGCGCGTAGCCATGGGTGAGCAAAGTGCCGGCGCTGTCGTCGTGACGGACCAGGGCACCACACAGGTTATGGGCGGCAGACGCCGGCGAACTGTCACCGTAGCGCAGGCATTCGACCGTGCGCGGCGCCTGCCCCGGCGCTTGCTCACGCAGGCTGATCGGCCGCAGCCGATTGTCGAAGGTGGTCCGCCAATGGTGTCCCCGTTGATCCCAACTGCGCACCACCTGCCCCGCATCACCCGGCAGGCTGAGGCGCCATCCGGCGTCGACACTGCTCACCCGCAGTGGTTTGCCGGACAGGCTGTAGACCGTTTGCAGGTTCGCCTCGGGAGCGTCGGCGAACAGCCGGGCGTCCCATTGCGCCACTGGCCGTCCGGCTGCGTCGTAGTGATGCCGGGTGATGCGCGCCTGGCTTTGCTCGTCTGCCTCGCGTCGGTAATAAGTCACCTGCCGCACGGGCAGGCCACGGTTGTCGATAACGTTGACCGTGGGCGTCTTGTGATGAAGGCGTGCGCTCATGCATCACCCCCGCGAGTCGACATGACCTCCTGCAAGGTGTCGTTCTCGTCTTCATCCACGCTGTACCAGGGATGGCGCGTGTGGCGGCGCAGATAGCGAAGGCCACCCTGGCTGGCGAGCAGGGTGTGGCTCAGGCGTCCGAGGGGGTCGTGGACATGCTGGTCGAAATCACCGCACTGGCGCAGGGACGCGTCGTTGATGTGACCATGATGATCTGCAAAGTAAGGCCGATAGACCCGCACTTCCAGACCCTTGCCGTTGTATTCCACCCGTTCGCTGACACGCCAGCGAACCGCTGCGAGCTGCGCCTTGGGCTTTCCATCCGCCAGGGTCAGTTCGCCTCTGGCGTCGACGACCCAGGCCATGCCCGACTCGACCCGTTGCTTGTTTTGCAGTGTTCGACCGAAGCCGTCGAAATGGGTGATGGCGACGTGAATCTGTTGTTGCCCGTCATCGGGGTAACGGTCGGCGACCAGGGTGGCGACGTGCACGGGCTCACGGGTCGCGGCCTCAAGTTCGTCTTTGAGTTTCAGGTCATCGGCGGACAGTGCCCGGCCAGTGGACAAGCGGGCTCGGGCCGAGGCGCAGATATGTCCGCCAGGAAGCAGATCCCCCCGTGCCACGCAACGGGCCAGCCAGTCGGTATCTGCCAAGGCCGCCGCCGATACGCGCCCCATCCAACTGAAGGGCGCGTAATAGTGGACTGTGGCAGCGTCCTGCAGCGCTTCCCGTTCCCGGCGGACTGCCTCGGCCGGCTGCTTGAACGAAGGGCGCTGGAACTGGGCGAGTGGTTTGAAGCCCACGGGCGTGCCGTTTTCATCGCCATAAAAAGAGCTGGCCAGTACCTGGCCGAACGCATCGAACAAGCCTTCCTGCACGTTGCCGTTGGGGTCGGTGACGCGCAGCGGCTGGAGTGAGCGGTAATCGTGGACGGCCTGGGTGGTGCAGCCATCGGGCAATCTGACGGCGGTGACCAGGCAGGCGTACGGGTCGTAGCTGATCTCGGTCACTCCCTGGCTTTGGCTCGGCTGTACGGCGTTGACCTTATAGAAGCCTGCCAGCGGCGCGTAGCTTGCGAAGTCGCTTTTGACTGACCAGAGCCTCGCGGATGAGGGCGCGGACAGGAAGTCGGTCATTCGGTGATAGCCGATCCGCTCCAGCAGTTTTCCTTTGGGGCGGACGTCTTGTGGCAGCGACTGGAACGCCGCCAGGGCGGTTTCATCCAGTTCGGCGCGTTCCAGATGATCGACCAGGGCCTGCATGTCAGCGATGCCATCGGGCAGGGTAGCTCCGCTCGACGCCTGCTTATAGCGCTGCACGGACAGCCCGGTCAGCACGCCTTGGGTGTTCCAGGCAGTGGGTGTCACGCGTTCGTCGAGCGTTTCGAACGTAATGTCCTGCGGGGCCAAACCCTCGTCTTCAGCGGCCTTGGGGCGCTGCAAGGCCAGGGTGCGCTGGCGATAGGGCAGGCCGAGCCGCCATTGCTGGGGCGTTGGCAGGTGGATGAACTCGGCGCGGGTTTCGCTCAGGTGGTAGCACTGCTGCGCGGGGTCGTGGGCGTCGCGCCACCACCGCTGTTGGTCGGCGTCGCTGAACGGTGGCGTGTCGCTGACGGTTTTTCGCCGAGCGTAACGGATATCCACGCGGCGGATTTGCACACCGTACTGGTCGTGTCGCAGGTTCAAGGTGTGCTGGCATTGCGGATCATCGGCAAAGCCTTCGTATTGATAGGTGATGGTTTCCAGCAACAGTGGCAAGATCCGGGCATGGCCGCGAGGGTTATCGGGAGGTTGCAGCAGGCGCAGCCCGTACCGGTGTTCCTGGACCGAATACAGGCGGGTGGCGTTGCGATGCTCATCGACGCCGAAAACCTCGCTGCGCAGCAAGCGGCCACACAAGGCCCGCGCCATTTCGAGGTCGGCGGTCGCACCTGGCGAGGCGATGATCCGGTCGCTCTGTGCTTCGGGCTGGTATTGGCAAAGCAGTGTCTTGCCCAGCGCCACGGCGTGCTTGTCGGCGCGGCTGTAAGCATTTCGCGGCAGATCCACCTTGCGTCCGGTGTGAAACCAGGATTTGGTCAGGCAGGTGGCGGTGAAATCCTGGGCGGCGCGATCGCCGGGGCTGGTTTGGGTATCGGTTTGCAGCAACAGACCGAAACCGCGAAATTCCCGCTCGCTGCCGTCGTAATAGCCTTGGCGATAAGTGAACGTCTGGGTCAGCTGATTGCCGCTGGTTTCGTCCAGTCCGGCCTGACTGCACACCAGATGCAGGACCAAGGGCAGGCGACAGGTGAGCAGTTTGCCGGTCGCGATTCTTTCCTGTTTCTCATCCAGCCATTCCTGCGCCGAGCTGCGGTAGCTGATGCGATAGTCGGCGCCGAGGTTATCGTGGGCACCGGTGAGCAGATAGGGTTTGGCGCTGACGAAGTCGTAGCGCCAATGTTGGCCGCTCAAGTGCGGGACGCTCAGGACCAGGCTGGAACACCCCAGCCCTCGCAGGTCGGCGATGCTCACCTGACACAAACGGTCGTAGCGCACGCCTTGCGGCCAGGGCAGCGCCACCGCGGGGGCGAAGCCGTGGCCGCAGCGGTTCATGAAAATCAGCGCATGGTCGGCTTGCAGGTAAATCAGGTCGACGGCACCGGAGCCGTCCAGGTCCGCCAGGCGGATGCGCGAGGCGTCGAAGCTTTCATGGGCCAGCCCAGGGAAGTCCAACACCCGGCCTTGGCCGAAGCGTCCACGACCGAGGTTGGGCCAGCACTTCACTTCGTCGTGACGAATGCGCACCAGGTGTTGTTGGCCGCTGCCCAGTACATCGCTGAACGCCACCAGTTCGGCAGGTGATGCCCCGAATACCGGCAAGGCGTCTTCGTGCTCCTGGCGAGGCATCTGCAGCGGTGCTGAGAAGCCGTTTTCCCGCTGGTTGGCGTAGAGGCGAATACTGCGCGGGCCGATCAGTGCCAGGTCGCCGAGCCCGTTGCCCATCAGGTCGGCCAGTTGCCCTTGCGGACTGAAAAACTCTGGCGCAAAGGCGTTGAACGTGGCGAAATCCGACCAGTTTCGATCGGCGCCGAGGGAGAAAAAACCGCTTACCTGCGGTTGGGCGACAAGCCAGTCCAGGCGACCGTCGCCGGTGAGGTCGCTCAGTACTTGCAGCATCGGCGTTGTCGTGTCGGTAACGGGGATATGGGGGAGCGCTCGCCACGGCCCGTAACTCACCTCGTCGCTGTCGATCCCGGCGCGTACGGGTTCGCGGTAATGCCAACCCTGGTCGGAGCGATGGAGCACCCCCGGCAGGCCTTCGCCGTACAGGTCCACCAGTTGATAGGCATGGCCGTCGTTGAGCCCCGGCAGGTCCTGACAACGACGCCAGGCGCTGGGGTCGGGTGCGAGCTTGAACGGGCTGTAGCTGAACTCTAACGGAGGACGCTGCTCAGCGGTTTCACCCGCGGCGAATGCCTGCTCGTGGGCGGCGCTCAAGTGCTGATAACCCAGCGGCGTCTGGCGATAGTCAAGCAACAGCCGTCGCACCAGGACGGGGTCTTCGCCCAGTTCATCGGGGAAGCGGTGGAACATCAGGACCTGGCGGCACAGGCGTTCGGTGCGCACTTCGAACCCGTAGGCGAAGCTGGAGAATGGGTCACTACGGACCGGCCATTGCTGGCCCTCATACGGCGGCTTTTCCGTATAGGCGGTGGTTCGTTCACCGTAGTCGAACACCAGTTCGAAGTGCCATTGCACGGACGCGAGCCGCTGCGCTGTCCATGCGTACAAGTGTGTGTCGGCCTTGAAATTGCCGTAGCTGACGCGGCTCAAGTAGCGTTGGGCCGTGGCGTCTGTCTGGTATTGATAGAGGATATGTTCACCGTGGGCGTTCAGGCTTTCCTCCAGCAACCATTCGCCGACCCGGCTCGTATCCTCGGGATCGACGCGCCGCGAAGCCGGGCTCTTTCCAAACAGGTGGAGACTGCCATCGGCGCCGTGCACCAGCCAGAAGCCCGGCGTATCGCCTGGCGCGGCCCAATGCTCGATCCGGTCGAAACGGCTTTCGGTCCGGGGAAAATAGCGGGCGACGGAGTAGGCCGTACCCAGCGCCAGTTCGTTGTAGTGCTCGACGCGGGTCCAGACGATGGCCTCTTGCGCATCGCGCTCGGGCAGCCACATCACCCCGTTGGGGCCGATGATTTCATCATCTTCCTCGTAGGCCGGTACCCCGTGGCTGGTGCGGCGCGCCACGCTGGGCAGTGACAACCCCCAGCCAATGCCGAATACACCATTGCCGAGCGTACTGGCGTAGTTCAGGGACAGGGATGGCGCAAAGCCGCGCCCCGGCGAAATGGGCAAGGCCATTTCATAGACAGCCGTGCCGTGGGCGCCCACGGGGCTCCATCCTTTGCCGATGCTTTGAATGGCGCCGCCGCCCTTGGGCAGGGAGGGTGCGGTGACCGGCACCGCGGACTGCTCGCTCATTGCGCACCTCCGCCGACCCTGGCCGTGTAGCTTATGTGCACGATGACGTCGGTCAGCGATTCAAGCAGTGCCTTTTGGGCCTCGGGGTTGGGGAAGGTCAGTTGCCATTGGGAAATGGCGCCGGTGTATTCGAACGGCAGGTAGCGCTCGTCGTTGAAGCTCAGGGTGAACAGACCGTTGTCGTCGATCCCGGTCGACAGGGCGATCTGCTGGTTGGCGCGCCGGCTTTGCATGACATGGTCCTGATTGCCCGCGGACAGGAACACCGTGCTGGCGGTCTGGGTCAGCGTGGCCCGAATGTTCTCGTATGGACCGACGACGACCGGCAGGGTCACGCTGATGGTCTTGAGGCGCCGCAGGTAGTGTTGCTGGCCCTGGTAATCGTCTTCGAACAATTGAAGGGGCAGTTCGAAGGCACAGCTGCCTTTTTTCAGGTCGTCCAGCATCTGTGGCCACGCTTTGTTCAGGTGGCTGGCCGGGGTTTTGTCCTTCAGGTGTCGCAGCGATATCGTCTTGCGGATCTCCAGCTCACGCTCATGACGTTGCAGGTATCCGGCGTGCATGTTCAGCAGGTTGAGCTTCAGCGCCTCACCGGCGCCGAGCCCTCGATAGGTTGTATGCCAGGCACCGGGTTGAATGAAGCGGCTGGTGAAATCGGCGGTTTCATATTGCCAACAGGCTTCGGCGGCCAGGCACAGGCTCAATGTCGCGTCGTAGGCCTGGCGATACAGCGTGGCCAGTTGGCTGTTGAGCCACTGATACAGTTGCGCCTTGGTAAAGCGTTTGCTGAGCAGGTCGTAGTTGGCCTTGGCTTGACCCAGGGTCGATTCCGCCAGGCGCAATTGCACACGGGTGGCGGTTTGCTGTTCGGTGGATAGCGCCAGTTGGGCATCCAACTGCTCCAATTCCAACTGGGACTGGTCGTACGCCTGGCGCCATTCATCCCAACGACGGTTGAACGAGGCCATACGGTCGCAGTGGTCCGCTGTCGTACGGGCGAGGATGGCTGCGCTGTGGGCAGCCGCGGAAGCCGCGAGCGTCGGCCCTTCCCAGCGGCTGCCGCCGTTGGCGAGGCCAAAGATGTTGGGGAGCGTCATCATTGCGCCTGCGGCTATCTGGCAAGTGATTGCCGCGAGCTCAGCACCGCCGCTGGCCAGGTAGAAATGGGTGGCATGTTCTTCAGAGTTGTTCAGGTTCTCCTCCATTAGTTTTCTGTAATAGAGGGCTCGGTTCTGAACGATCGCTTTAGTGGCCTCAAGCGCCTGACGGCTTCGATTGTCGATGTTCAAGGCCTGACGTTGCAGGTCGGTGGAGAGTTTGGCCAGGTCCCAGGCTTGCTGCTGCTGCAAGGCCAGCAACTGAGCTTCTTCTTTGCGCTCGATCAGCGACAGCAGCAGGGTGCCCAACTGGCTGAGGCTGTCCACGGCCTGTTGGGCATGGTCGTGCATGACGGCGAAGCGATAGTGGGGAATGGCAACGCTCGGCAGGCCTGCGGACGGGCGATCCGAAAGGCTCAAGACGCTGGCGCTGGAGACGGCGCGAGGGTCCGGTGGCGCCGCAAAGGCCGGTAGATGCAGTGGCTTGCCGGCCATGTCGAGGTTATGCCGCAGGTTGTACAGGCGGCTCTCGGCCGTGTCCCAGCATTTGAGCAGCTGCGGATGGAACGGCAGATGCAAGTACGGGCTATCGATACCCGGCAGGGTCGAAGGCGTGTCGCCTTCACGGAGGATCAAGGCGCGCCTGTCGGCCCGGCGAGCCACCGAGTACTCGAAGGAGCGCAGGTCATCGTCGGGAGTCTCGACCAACGTCTGCAGGGTGAGGTCCGTCCAGGGAGCGACCGGCCGAACGTCCGGGCGCGGGCCCAGCAAGTCGAGCACACGCACATACCATAGCTTTGCTTCACTGAGACGGTCGGGCGTCATGGCGCGGTACGCGGCATCGCCACGGTTGATCAGAATGTCGAGATACAGAAAGTACAACGCCTTGCACAAATGCACGGGATGACTGAGGGCGATCTGGTACGGGTCATGGGGCGCCTGGTTGGCGTACGCCGCTACGCTGCGATCGACCAGCCGGACGCTGCGCCAGCATTCGTTAGTGTTGCGACCCGGATCGAAGGTATAGCGCAGCCAGCGCTCGGCCTCTTCGTATTGCTGCTCGGCGTTCAAGCGATGGGCCACCAGCCACGGTACATGAAGGAACAGTTCGGTGAAGTACCGGCCATAAGCGCCATGAAAATCCATCGCGTTGCTCAAGTCGCCGGGAATCGGAGGCTCCTGCAGGTGTTGGGTGCTCCAGTCGAACAATTCATCCAGGCCGTTCTCGGTGCGCCGGATCAATTCGGCGGCGAATACGGTGTTCAAGCGGATCGGCGGACGGCGCCGGCTGGAAGCGTCACTGGTCCGGATGGCGCAATGGGTGAAATCGATGAACTGGCCGGTTCCCAGGCCGGATGTCGTGACCTGGGTAATGTCCGGAGGCTGCTGGCGCTTTACGGGTTGCTCCAACGTGACGGCCCTGAGCACGGAATAGAGCTTTCTGGCCGGCTCGAGGGGATGCACGAACGCTACCCCGAGAAGGACGACGGTGCCGTCCGCGCCCGGATCCGTTCCGGGCCATTCGAAATCGAAGGACGGCGGCAACTGCTCCGCAGGTTGGGATTCGGCCACGACGCTCAGGTCTGCGTAGGTCAGCGGCCGGTTTGCTGGGGCGGAGGGTTGCCGGAAGACGACGTATTGCTTGTCCAGCGGCTCATCGCAGAGAACGCCGACGCGCTCCACGGTAAGCGGTCCTGCGTTCTCTGTCTTAAGGGTGATGGTTTCCGACCCGGTGGCGGAAGCGCTTCGATTGTTCTGCCGGCTCGACTTGATCAGTTGTCTGACGGCCTGCGTGGAAATGAATTTTCCTACCAGGCTGGTCTGGCTCGACAGCGTGATGCCGGGTGAGTGTTCACTGTCTCTCAATGCATCGGGCGTGTGCGTGAAGGACAACAGGAAGTGGCGGTCGAGTGTGACGGAAGTTTTGCCGAGGCTAAAGCTCGAACCCTCCAGAAGCCGCATGTATGCAGTTTGCGGCAGGCTTTGGGCGGCAAACACCAGATTCATCTGCAGGCGAGGTTCACCGCTGAAGGCGTTTGCCACGCGCAAGCGCATCACAGTGCGCGGTAGATACTCCATGGCCCCTGCACCGGTGATGCCGATGTTAACCGCCATGTGCAACATCAGTGTGGATTTATGCCTGGAGTAACTGAGTTTGATGCGGTCACGGTAGGACCTTTCGAAGTCCGAAAGGGTAGAGGGCATGTTGCCGGGCAGGGCGGCTTCTGTGACTTCGAGGTCTATGGAGGTTGTGGCTTGGATACGCTGTGCGGCGGCGCTCAGCAGGTCCTTTTCGTTGGCAGCATCCGTTGAGCGACCCGGTTCAAGGCTCAGGTGCTTGTCGATGTACATCGTCTTGCTGAATACGCGACGGCCGTCGTTGGCGAGGTCTGACGCTGCCGGGGACTCATGAGCCTGTAAGGCGAGAAACAGCGAGTCATGCGAGCCTTGGCGAAAATGCACGACGACCGTGGCGAGCAACGTCTTGATCGCCGTAAGGTCCTTGCCGCCCAACGCCCCGTCTGTGCAATAGCCCTGCAAGGCCACTCGCGGTGTACTCCAGGTTCCATCGTGTTTTTTGAAGCAGTAGCTCAGCCGCAACAGTGGGTGGTGCGTGCTCGTTGCCGTTGTATCGTCCTGCGAAGAAGCGTTGGAAGGCGGCGGGTCCTGATGGATGCATTCCGCCCAAGTGACGAACAGGCGATTGTTGAACCAGACCGGTCGCACCGAGTGCTCGGGCGCGTTCTCGGGGATGGGGACGTCGGCTTTTTCCCAGTCCGTCCAGGCGTATGGATCGGGCTGGTCCAGCTTAGGCGCGACAGCCGGCGGCTGTGGCGGTATGCCAGCGAGGGGGCGATGCGCCATGTTCAGCGAACGCCAGAAGTAGCTGTTTTCGGTGCGGGACTTGGCGATGAAATAGTACGTGCTGTTGGCGAAGTCCTCGCCGTCGATGTACCCATTGAGGATGTTCAGGTTGGCGACTTCTTCGAAGCGGGTCAGGTACCCCATGACCGCCGACTGGACGGCGTCGGATTGGATCTGATTCTGGTTGAGCGTGTTTTCCAGCTGTTGGAAGTTGGCGCTTTTATGGGCCCTGAGGGTCGGGTCGAGGTACATCGCAGGGAAATGGATCAACTGCTGATAGGCGGCCCAGGTCGGGTACTGGTGCAACTCGTCGCGCCAGGTTTGTCGAAGCTCGGCGGTGATGCTGATGGGCGCGTAGCCGGGCTCCAGGTTCATCAGGATGCGATTGATGTACTGCTGCAAACTGGCAATGGCGCAGGCCACCGGCGTGGTGGGGACGTCCTGGCTGACCAACACGTCCAGCAGCCAGTATTCGTAGAGTTGCCGGGCCGTCTTCGGCATATGGGGCCGGGTCGCGGCCTGGTCGGGCACGACCTTGTTCAGGTAGAGCGCCAGCAGTGCGTCGCGCAGGCTTTCATCGAGCTGCTTCTTTATGGCTAGGGTCATATTCGTTCCTTGAAAAGGGCAGGACCACCGTCAATGGCAGGCCGCGATCAGCGCTTGGCCGACGATTTTCCACTCCGGTGCGGGGCTTTCGCTGGTCAGTGCACTTGCCTTGAGCAGCAGGTCGGCCGACAGGCCCGTGCTGGCGCAGCAGGCCTGGCAACGCATGACCCAGTCCAGCGCTTGCATCGATTGCGCGCGGCCTGGCGCCAACTGCGCTGTCAGGCGACTGACGTCTTCGGTAGTCCAGCCCAACAGCTTGGCCAACAGCGGGTTGGCCTGTTTGTCCGAGTTCGGCCCTTCCTGATTGGCCACGCTCAGGTAGTGCAGCAGGTTCTCTTGCGATTGCGCTTGATGGCGGGCGCAGTGGCTGAAACGTTCGAGCAGATACAGCGTGTGCGGGGTGAGCCGTCCAGTGATATCCGGGGCCAGCCAGGTCGGGTTTTCCATCAGGACGTTCAGCGTGTTGCTGCTCAAGTGCAGAGGCTGACAGGCCTTGGCGGCGTGAAGAACGGTTGCCAGTTGCGGGGGCATGACACCCGGTGAAGCCTTGATGGCGGCGACGAGCGCCGGTGCATCGGTGGCGGCCATCTGCAACACGCCCGGGACGTATTCGGGCCCGAGGTCTGCGATGTCGTGCAGCAGTGTTTCGATCAGGTGCCGAGGGTCGGTGTTGGCGTCCGCTTGGAGTTGCGTCAGGTGTCTTTCCAGCTTTTGATCGAGCGGTAGAGGCGTGGCGGGGACATCGAACAGGCGACACCAGCGCAGCACATCGAGCTGGTTCTGCCTGAGCCAGTCGACGGCCCAGTCCAGGGCCATCAGCACGTCGAGAATGTCCGGGTCCGAGGATTGCGCAGCTTGTAGCTGGCCTGTCACCAGCACCTTGCAGAACGCCTCCCCGCCCAGCAACCGCGCCAGTTCGGTGCATTCGAGGGGCGACAGCCCCAGCATCCGGGCGATGCGCGCCTGGCGGTACAGCGAAGACACCGTCGGCAGGTCGTGCTCCGGCGACAGTAGGTATCGTTCGCTCTGGCGCACCAGTAACAGCAACGAGTCCTCGGTCATGGGCAGTCCGAGCCCGGCACTCAGGTAGCTGAGGGTTTGCAATTGCGTGGCGGTCAGAAGCTTATTGGGCAACTGCCATACCGAGTGTTCGAACAAACCGGTGCGATTGAACACTTGATCGAACAACGGTACCCGGCCCCCGCACGCCTCGATCGGCATGTCATGCAGCAGTGAGGCGAACTCCTCGGCCGCGATGCCGTGGCGCTGGTTCAGGTACCGATAGACGCCCAGGGCACGCAAGGTGTTGGCGGTGAGCGTGTGAGTTCTTTCGGCGCGTTGGGTATTGAAGATCAGTGTGTCCAGCTCAGAGATGGGGATGCCGGTCCAGCGCTGCAGGCGGATCATGCGCTGGGCTCGGTCGAAACGTTCAATGGAGTGATGAATGAGAACCTGCTGCCCCCTTTGGGTGTCGATGCCCAGGGCCGGGCTCGACCCCGTGCCGTTGATATAGCTGGCGCCATACACGGTCTGGGTGGAATCGGGACTGTTGATCGAGGTCCGGGGGCTGTGGCTGTTTTGCGCCAGCAGTTGTTCCACCTGCTCCGTCGTCAGGCCGGTTCGCTCTTTGAAAAAATCGAGCTGGACCAGGCGGCTGATGTCCTGGGTGCCATAGCTTCGCTTCAGTGCCTCGGGCCTGGCGCTGGAGGCGTCGGGAGCGAGGAGCAAGTCCTGTTGCGCCGGGCTGAGCCCGGACAGCAATTTCTGAGCGTCACGATGAGACGTCGTGACGCTCCCGTAGGTTGAATGGCCTGGTGAAAACGGCAGTTGCAGGCTGATCCGATAATTCAGCTCCCCCAGGGCGGGCTTGCCTGCGCCCAGCCCGAGCAGGCATTGCTGGTGATGCAGGTCATAGGGCAGCGAGAAAGGGTAGTGTTCGCGAGCGAGCAACTGCTGGGCGGTCCGACCTTCGCCGGCCTGGGTCAGGTGCGCCTCGATGTTGCTGCGCAGGGTGTCGTTGACGATGTCGAGCATGGGACGCGTGGCGAAGGCACTGTGTCGATCCAGCTTCAGGTTCTTGAGGTCCGGGCGACGTTCTTCCAGGGTAATCCTGGCAGATGAGGCGGGAGCCGGTAGTTGCTCCAATTGCCTGGCAAACAGATACAGGGCACGTAGATACGCCACGGGTGAGTCGATTGCCGCGAGATCGCCTTCGCTGCAGAACTGATCCCAGTTTTCGGCGAAAAGTGCCTGATAGCCGGCGGATGCGACTGTCGAATCCGACCCCAGGCTGCGCCGGACACGCCTCTGGGCTTGCTGCCCGGCCGAAACGCGATGCTCCTGATACAGGCGACCGATTTGCCGGGCATAGCTCGCCGCACGGTCATAGGCCAGCCCGGCATCCGCGTCGCTGTACTTGGCCAGTTCAAGGGCGAACGGCGCCTTGCCCATGCGCACGATATCGAAAACCGACGCCAGCCCCATCCGCTGCATGGCGGTTTCGAAGCGGGCTTTCGCGGTGTCGTTGTCGTCGGCAAAGGCGACGAGCCTGTGCAGCAGCGAGTCATTGCTTGCGTCCATGTGACGCTCTCTCCTATTCGAGCGGAATGTCCTTATCCAGGAGAAAACCGTACAGGAGCGCGCAAAAAAAAACGGTAGGACCGGGGCTGGGGGATATGTACGAAAGGGCGATTCAAAGGTGGGGCGAATGGAAAACCGCTGTGGGCAACCAGTGTCGAAGTGACTGGCCCACCGCTATCGCGAGCAGGCTCGCTCCCACAAGGGATCTGCGGCCAGTAGCATGTTCGTGTGCCACCCCAGGACCCTGTGGGAGCGAGCCTGCTCGCGATAGCGTCGGATCAGCCAACATTGAAGTGGACTGACCCACCGCCTTCGCGAGCAAGCCCGCTCCCACGGTGGGTGGCACAATCGAGTAGGCCTCGCAGGTGTGAGGCCTCGGGGTGGTCATCAGACGCGGAAGTGGCTCACCATCATCTGCAATTGATTGCCCAACCGCGCCAGTTCAACGCTGGAGGCGGCGGTTTCGTCGCTGGCGGCGGCGGTCTGTTCGGAGACGTCGCGCACGTTGATGATGCTGCGGCTGATTTCCTCGGCCACGGCGCTTTGCTGCTCGGCCGCGGCGGCGATCTGCTGGTTCATCGACTGGATGTTCGACACCGTTCGGGTGATGTTTTCCAGGGATGCGCCGGCCTTGCGGGTCAGGGCCACGCTGCTGTCGGTGAGGCTGCGGCTGTTGTTCATCACGGCGGCCACTTGCTGGGTACCGTTCTGCAGGCCGGCCACCAGGCCTTCGATCTCTTCGGTGGACTTCTGCGTGCGCTGGGCCAGGCCGCGGACTTCGTCGGCGACCACGGCGAAACCACGCCCGGCTTCACCGGCACGTGCCGCTTCGATCGCTGCGTTGAGTGCCAGTAGGTTGGTCTGTTCGGCCACGGCCTTGATCACGTCCATGACGCTGCCGATCTTGTCGCTTTCCTGCTGCAATACAGTCATGGCGTCGGTGGAGCGCACCACTTCGCTGGCCAGGCGCTCGATCTGGGCGATGGCTTCGTTGACCACCTGATCGCCCGCACGGGCCTCGCCGTCTGCGGCGGCCGCGGCCTGGGAGGCTTCTTCGGCGTTGCGGGCAACTTCCTGCACAGTGGCGGTCATCTCGTGCATGGCGGTTGCCACCTGATCGGTCTCGACCTTCTGGCTGTTGACGCCGGCGCTGGTCTGCTCGGTGACGGCGGACAACTCCTCGGCGGCGCTGGCGATCTGGGTCACACCATCGCGGATGCCGCTGATCAAGTCGCGCAGGGTCACGCCCATGCGCGCGATGCCTTGTTGCAGGACGCCCAGTTCATCGCGACGGGTCACGATGACATTCTGGGACAGATCGCCGCCGGCAATGCGCTCGACCACAGCCAGGGTGTCGCGCAGCGGGCCGGTGATCTGGCGGGTGATGATGACGGCGGCCACGATACCGACCAGCAAGGCGAGCAATGTACTGATCAGTTGCAGGGTCCGGGCCTGGGCGCTTTCAGCGTCGCGGCGGTCGAGTTGAATCTGGTACAGCTGTTCGCTCAGGGTCACGATGGCGGCGCCCTGGTCGGTCATCTCCTTGCGCGCCTGCACCGCATCGGCCGTGGCCAGCTTAAAGGCTTGCAAGGCACTGCGGTATTGGATCAGGGCACTTTCCAACTGGCGCAGCTCGTCCTGGCGAGTGCTGGAGAAATGTTCGTTCAGCGGCTTGAGCGAAGCGATCGCGGCGTCCAGCTGGGCGACCGCCTTGCGTTCAGTGTCGGCGTTACTGTTGGCGGTGTAGCCGCGAACCTCATAGCGGGCCAGCATGAATTCCTGCTTGGCCTGGGTGATGGCCTGGAACTGTTCGAAGCGCTCGTCGCTCAGCGCCATTTGCTTCACGTCGTTGTTGATCGTTTCGATCAGCTTGTAGGCGATCTCCGCGTTCGCGCCCATGGCGTCACGCGCTGTGTTGCCGGTGCGATAGGCACTGCGCATTTTATTCAAGGACACTTGGTAAGCGCTGATGACCGCGCTCTGCTCCTTGAGCAGCTTGAGGTTCTCAGGGCTTTTGAACGTGCTGAGCAGCTTGTTCTGTTGTGCAACGAAACCATCGAGGGTGGTTTGCACGTTCTGCGCGGCGGTCTCGTCGCCATTGGTCAGCATGTATTGCAGGCGCGTGACGCGAAGCTTGGTCAGGCCGGCGTTGAGCTGGGTGATGTCGCTCATCCAGTTGCTGCGGTTGATCAGCCCGCCCAGGCTGGTCCAGCTGGTGAAGGCCAGCAGGCAGGTCAGGACCAGCACCAGGCCGAAGCCCAGGCCCAATTTCATGTTGACGCTTATGTTGCCGAACCAGCTGTTCATTCAATTCCTCCAGGAACGTTGTGCTGCTTGTCGTCGGTTGGCTGGAAGATTGTTGTTTTTAAGAACCAGCAGAAATGTGTAACAGGCCTGTATCGGCCGCCGACCCTGGATCTGAAAGATTTTTTCGCGATGTTCACCTGTCGCGGAATGTTCGCGGGCATGCGCCAAGCTTTTTTCACATTGGTCTCACTGCTTGCCTACGTCGCCCTTTCCGCTGTTGCGTGGAGACCACCCATACGCCGGCAAAATCAAGCACAAAAAAAAAGCCCGCGGGAGCGCGGGCTAAACCTTAGTTTCTTGAATGAGCGAGGGGACTTTACCGAATCGCTCGGGGGCGTGGGGTGAAGAAAAGTTCATGAGGCACCCTCCCTCTTGTTGCGTTGAGTGGATGGCCTGGGGGCTGCTGCGCAGCCCAGCGGGAGCAAGCTCCCTCGCCACGGGTTTATTGCTGCCGAAAGATTCCTCTCGGGCATGCCCAGATCATTGGGCGCAATTGTGAAGGGCTGACTACACTGCGATGGCCTTCGTCGTTTATCCACGGGTCGCGGATCCAGAATGGCATCCGGAAAAATCGATAAGGAGCGTCGATGTCATATTTTTTCATTTGCGATCGGGCGCACCTCAGTCGCTCAGAAAAAAACTGACGCCGCATATGTTGGCGCACAGAGTCTGCCCGGCGTGCGGCAGCAAGCTGAAGGCCACCTTTAGGCGGGCGACGTATGTCTCGGATCATCCGGTACTCAAATCGGAATACCATCCGCGAGCGAAAGTGCCGATTACCCGTCTTTTTGGGAGGCAAGACCGAAGCGGCTCCGCAACCACCTCTGCGCCCGTGATCACGCAGCCTACCGTTGCCGTTCCGTCCTTTTCCCCGCCACCTTCGCCGGTCGCTTCTTTCGGTTCTTCGTTCTCTCCTCCGACGTCTCCGTTCTCTTCTCAGTCGCTACCGGGGTCACCGGTCCCGGTCCCCACGTTTACCAACCCCTCTTCGTCCGTACCTACGCTCGAACAGAAAGTCTCGGCCAGCGATGCCTACGACGAGTTCAGCGCCTCATTGCACCAGGGAAACCTCACGGTGGTGGAAGCGCAGTCGCAAGCGCGGATGTATCAGAAGCTCCACGAAGCCAATTACCTTTTTCTCGCCAGGGATGGACAGTTCAAGGCTTATCGAGCCAATACCGGTAGCTTCTGCGATGACGAAACAGTTCCTGAGCCGGGCTTGGCAAAGTCGAGAGCCGTCATCGGCAACCGGCAGGGGCGCCAGGTTGTTATAGGGCGAGAGGAGATTTGTTATGCGGATGGCGCTCTGTATTTCCAGAAAGGCAACATCACCTATCCTGACTATTACGTGAAGCTGGACAACCGGGTTTTCGCCATAGAATTGAAGACCCCTCGCTGCTCGAAACTCTCCACCTTCCTGTCCGACTACTTCATGCAACAGCGCAAATTCCCTGACTCGCGAAGCGTGAAAGAGGAGCTCGATTATCGTCGGGGAATTATCGACGGGTCAGTCGATCAGGTGATCCTGTTCGACCTCAGTAACATCACTCAAGGAGACCCACTGAAGGATGTCTACAATTTCGTCAAAAGCTCACTGGCGTATCAGGCGTGGTTCAGCAAAAACATAAACAGGTTTATCTTCGCTGGCGACCGGGAAGCCGTCATCGAGTTCAAGCCGGTGCTGTATTCAGAAATAGAAAGTGCAGTGAAGCTACACGGGAAAAAAGACGGACGGGTGGTGTTGGGGAGCGGTAGACAAGTCGGGCTTAGTGCATTTTTTTCCAGCACATCCAAATAGTGAGGCAGGTTGCATCCTTCGGCTGCCGCAAGGTGCTTGTTTCTGAGAGCGCGCAGGATTTTTGTGATGAAATGGATTTCGCCGCGTAAGCCGCGCCCCTCACTCCGGACTCGTGAACAGTGCAGACTGCCAACCGCAACGCCTTGATGACCCGACTCGCCACTTCACCCGACGACATCGCCACACGAGCGTCACTTTATTGCGATCTGCTGAACACCAGCGAGGCGTCCCTGGACGGCCTGCGAGTCGCCGCCGGCCTCGGCGATCCAGCGGCAAAATTGGCTATCGCCCAACGGAACAGCACCGCACATCGCAATCGCCCCGGACCTTTATTGCCGCAGTTGCGTGGTCTACCGGTCGATCATCTGGAACTCGATGATGCCGAGCCGCAGTGGCTCGACGCCCTGGCCGGGTTGCCGTTGCGTACTTTGGTACTCAACAGCCCGAGGTTCAGTTGCGACCCGGATCTGTGGCGACGGTTGCCAGATCTTGCGCTCGAAACGCTGGAGATCAGCGGTTTTTCCCGCCATGACAATGCCTCCTGCCTCCCTTCGCTCGAACGGCTGCGCAGCCTGAAGCTGGAAACCTACGGTGACGACTTCGACGACCGTTTCCTCAAGCAGCTCGCCCACAGCCCGCTGCAAGCCTTGTCGCTTAATCGTTGCGATGAAATTTCCGACGACGGTCTTCTCGAACTCTCACAGCTGAAATTGCGCTCGCTCACCCTACAGCGTGCCGGTGAACTCACTTCGCGGGGCATGGCGCATCTGTGCGGTCATCCGCTGGAACAACTGTCGATCGAGGGCAGTGGCGCGATTCTGAAGGATCCGTCCTGGCTCACCCGCCTGACCGGGTTGCGTTCCCTGAGCCTCGATGACTGTTACGCGAGCGAGGCCGCGGTGCTCGCTATCCGAAGTTTGCCCATCGAGCGGCTTTCGCTTCAATCGGCTTATGTGGGCGAGGAGGAACTGGAACTACTCGAAGGGATGCCGCTTGCGGAGCTGGATCTCAAGTCGTCGCGGATGATGATCGAACAGCTCGACGTGCTGCACGGCTTTCCGCTGAAGCGCCTGGGGCTCTCCGATGTGCAGGGTGTATGCGCCGACACGTTGAGGGATCTGCGTGGGTTGAATCTGGAGTCTCTGGATCTCTCGTTGAATGACATTACTTGGAAGGAACTGAAACAACTGGCTGGCCTGCCGCTTAGAAGGCTTGACTTGAGTTTTTGCCAGGGGATCGACGGCAAGACGTTACGTAAGCTCAGCGAACTGGGCCTGCCCTTGGAGCAATTGGAGATCAGTGGCTTGGACCTGCGCGATGGCGATCTGGCCTGTTTGCGTAACCTGCCGCTGCAACGCCTGGGCCTGTATGAAAGTCCTTGGTTGACCGATGCCGGCGTGGCGCATTTGGCGGGGTTGCCATTGCGGGACCTGACGCTAGAAGCCGGGCCGGGGGAGTCGCGGCTTACGTCGGCCATGGTGTCGGTGCTGGAACACTTGCCGCTGGAGAGCTTGTCGTTGCGCAATGGCTCGCAAATCAGTGCTCAGGGATGGGACCGCCTGGCCAGGTTACCGGCCTACGTCAGGGGGCCGGGCATTTGACGCTCGCCCTGTGGGAGCAAGTTGCTCCCACAGGGCGTCGCTGTTGTGGACCGCAGCTTACCAGTTGTAACTCAGCTTCGCCGTGATCTCACGCCCCGGGTTGTAGTAGTTCGCGGTCCCCGAACCGACCACATGTTGCTCATCCAGAAGGTTGCTGACGTTAATTGCCAGGTCGGTGCCTTTGTAGAGCTTATAGTTGAACGCCGCATCGAACAGCGTGGTGCCATCGCTGGTGCCGGTGTTGGCCGCGTCGAAGTAGTAGGAGCCCACATACCGTGCGCCCAGACCAACGCTGACATCGGTGTCGGGTACGTTGTAATAGGTCCACAACGAAGCGGAGTGTTTCGGCGCGGTGGCGAACTCATTTCCTTTGAGTGAGCTGCCGTCGTACAAGGTCCCGCGCAACACTTCGGACTCCATGTAGGAGTAGCCGCCCACCAGGCTCAGGTTAGGGGTCAGCTCAGCCTTGGCTTCCAGGTCCAGCCCGCGCACCCGTGATTCGCCAACGGTCTGTTGCTCGATGACTCCACTGGGCAATACGACAGCGATGCTGACATTTTCCTGGGTCAAGTCGTAGACCGCCGCCGAGAACAATGCGTCCATCCCGATGGGCGCGTATTTCACACCCACTTCGTATTGCTTGCCTGTCTTCGGGACAACGCCAACGGTTGGCGGCGAGACCGATTCCACCATGCTGACGTAAGTGGAAACTTCGTCGTTGACGATATAGGTCAGCGCGCCGCGATAGGAGGTTTCCGAGAAGTTGTCCGATTCTTTCAGGTTATTGATGTCGGTGCTGGACAGGTCCAGTGAGTCGTTGCGCACGCCGGCAGTGACGATAAAGCGCTCGTAGAAGGACAGGTTCTGCTGCAGGAACACGGCCTTGGTCTTGGTATCGAGCTTGTCGTTGCTGTAGGGCGCTACGCCGCTTGGCACCCCCGTGAATACCGGGTGGGCAAGGTCGATGGAGCCCGTCGGGGAATACACGGAGCTTTCCTCGGTCGAGGAGTCGCCATACTCCACGCCCACCAAGGTACTGCTGTCGATGTTTTCGAAACGGGCATCGTATTGCAGCATCAAGTTGCCGTTCAGCTGCTCGGCTTCGCTGTCGGTGCCAAAGATATAACGCGGGACTGTGGTTCCGGTGCGAGTCGTGGAGTCGCTGAGGAACACATAGCCGAAATCATCGTTCAGTTCGCTGTAGCGAAGGTTGCTGCGCAATACGAACCCATTATCGAAATCATGGCTGAAGGTGCCACTGATGTTGGTGCGCTCGACATCGTGGAAGTTGTAGCTGGGCTCGCCGTAGAACTTCTTGCGGTCATATTCCTTGTCCAGCGGATAACCACCGCTGTTAGGCGAGCTTTGGGTTTTCAGGTAGTCGACGATCACCGAGGCCGAAGTGAAGTCCGTGGGTGACCAGGTCAGGCCGCCCATCAAGAACTTGTTGTCGTCCCGGGAGTGGTCGTACTCGCGATCGCTGTCTTGCAGCTTTGCCGTGAAGCGACCGGCCACGGTCTGTTCCTGGTTCAGCGAGTCCCCGACGTCGATGCCGGATTCGACATGGTCGAAAGAACCGTAGGTGACATAGCCCTGGCCGAACTTGTCGAAGCGTGGCTTCTTGCTCACGAAGTTCACCGAGCCGCCGGGGTCGGCCGGGCCGAACAGTGTGGAGTTGGCCCCGCGTATCACCTCGACGCGCTCATAAGCGAAAGGCTCCTCGCGCACGCCACGCATTGAGCCCAGGGTCAGACCGTCCCGATAGGTCGTGGCCTGGAAGCCGCGAATCTGGAAGTAGTCGTTGCGGTCGTCCGTGCCGTAATAATCGGTTATCACCCCTGGCGTGTACTGCAGCAGTTCTTCGGTCGTGCTCACGCTGCGCTGCTGCATTTCCTTGTCGGTCACCACGGAGACCGAGGCGGGCGTGTTGAGAATGCTGGTGGCCACTTTACCGCCGACCCAGAGTTCCTGGGCGACTACCGAGTGAGTGTCTTCGGTGCCGTCGACCCGGGCCTTGGCGTTGACGAGGATGGGGGCGAGGCGATAGTCGTCGAGTTCGCCCTCGGCTCTGGTTTGCGGCGTTAGCAGGTAAGCGTTCGGCCCTTGCTGTTGCACTTCTATGTCGCTGCCCTGCAACAACGAAGACAGGGCTTGGGGAATATCTAACGCGCCGCTCACACCTCGGGTGTTGCGGTTCGCCACGCTTGAGGCATCGAAGGACAGGCTGATGCCGGCCTCACGCGCAAAGCGATCCAGCGCCGGGGCCAGTGGTCCGGCGGGAATATTCCACTGGTGAACCGGGTGGGTTTGATCGACGCTCGTCGATTGCGCCAGGGACGGCAGTGCGTAGCTGCTGACGATGAAGCCAAGTGCGGCGCCGTGCAGGGCACGATTCAGTCGAAGACGCTGTGGAACCGGGGACGAACTCATTTACTCGCTCCGTGAAAGGGATCGGCAGATCGGCCTGTATTTCAGCCTTTCTTACATGCCGAACGAGAATGAGAAATCACCTCATTTTTATTTAAATATTCGCATAGCGAAAAAATGCATCTAACTGGCCGCGCTCAACGTCACCCAATACTGGGTTCGATAATCGATCTGCAGGTGCAGTGACTGCGCAACCAAGGCCAGTACCCGGTCGGTATCGGCGAGCTGAAAGGTTCCGGAAACGCGCAGGTCCGAGACCTCTTCGGCGCAGCGCAATACGCCGGGGCGATAACGCGACAGGGCCTGGATAAAATCACCGAGGCGCATGTTGCGGGCGCTGATCACGCCGTCGCTCCAGCTCCACAGATCCAGGCCATCGTCCTTGAGCTCACGAACGTCCTTTGAGGTGAACAGCCGCTGATTGGCGGCCAGGACGATGTCTTGGACCGGGCTTTGACTGGACCCGGGAAATACTGTGACTGCACCGGTCTGCACCGCGAGGACGGTTCCGTCGTCACGTTCGTGCACCAGGAACCGAGCATCGAGGGTGCGTATGAATCCGTCGCGTGTCTGTAGCCACAAGGGACGCGGTTGCGCCGAACCGGCATCGGCGCCGGTGTTCACGATGATTTCGCCGCGCCGCAGCACGACCAGGCGTCGTTGCGCGTTGAAATAGCTGTCGACGGCACTGTCGCTATTGAGTTGGAGAAGGCTGCCGTCATCGAGCTGCAAGCGTTTGCGTTCGCCGGTCCTGCTGTGCTGCTGGGCAAGCATGGCCGGCAGCGGTGTGTAGTTGCGGCCCAACCAGGTCGCTCCACCCAACGTAGCCAACACACCCAACAGCTTCAGGCTTTGGCGCCGATGCATGCCGGCGCGGGTGCCTTTGAGGGTGTGCCGGACCAGATCAGGTGGAACGCCCGCGAAGTCATCGCCGAGGGTTTCTACACGCTGCCACGCTAACAGATGCTCCGGGCGCTGCCGCAGCCAGTGCTCGAAAATGCTCCGGGTTTGCTCATCGGCGGGGTTGAAGCGCAGGCGCACCAGCCAGTGGATTGCCTGGTCGACCACCGCTGGGTCAAGCGCTTGCGCGTCACTGTTCGGCATAGCGCAAGCGATAGCAATGTTGCAGGGCCTTGGCCAGGTCGCGTTCAATCGTAGAGCGGGAAACACCGAGTTTCTCGGCGATCTGCTGGCAGGTCAGGCCGTCGAGCTGGGCCAGTAGAAACGCCTCGCGAACCCTCGGCTTGAGCAGGTCCAGCAGACGATCGATCCGCTCAAGGCTGTCCAGAATCAACAACCGTTCCTCTTCAGAAGGGATTTCCTGGGAGGGCAGCAGCGCAAGGCTTTCGAGGTAGGCGCGTTCGAGCTCGCGACGGCGATACCGATCGATCATCAGCCCACGTGCGATGCTGCTCAGGTAGGCACGAGGTTCGCGCAGGGGGCTTGCTTGACGGGATTTGAGCAGGCGCACGAACGTGTCTTGCGCCAGGTCTGCGGCACTCTCGCGGCAACCGATGCGCCGGCTCAGCCAGCCGTGCAACCAGGAATGATGGCTGCGGTAGAGCAGCGCGAGATCGGCATGGCCCAATGTGTCGTTGCTGCGCGTCAGCATACCGGAGACTACATAATTGATAATGAATCGCATTATATTCAGGCTGAAGAGGCCTGGGCAACTTTGCCGGACGTGAGGCTCGCTCTGGTATTTGCCTTGATAGGACTAGGCAAGGCTGCAAGGCAAACCGGCATAGGTGACCCTGGACAGCGATGGCTAACATGCGCACACCTACTGATGGGAGTTCGTCATGCACCGCATAAAAACCCTGTTTATCACCGGCGTCAGCAGTGGCTTCGGCCACGCCCTGGCCCAGCAAGCATTGGCGGCCGGCCACCGGGTCATCGGCACTGTACGCAGCGAGGCGGACCTCAAGGCCTTCGAGCAACTGTCCGCCGATCGCGCTCACGGCGTCCTCCTCGATGTCACCGACTTCGCCCGGATCGACAGCGTGGTCGCCACCACAGAAGCGGCCCACGGCCCGGTCGATGTGTTGGTCAACAACGCCGGCTATGGGCATGAGGGCATCGTCGAAGAGTCGCCGCTGGAGGAAATGCGTCGTCAGTTCGACGTCAACGTGTTCGGCGCGGTGGCGATGATCAAGGCATTCCTGCCCTATTTCCGTAAGCGTCGTGCCGGGCATATCCTCAATATCACGTCCATGGGTGGCACGATCACGATGCCTGGGATCGCCTATTACTGCGGCAGCAAGTTCGCCCTCGAAGGGATTTCCGATACGCTGAGCAAAGAGTTGCAACCGTTCAACATCTTCGTGACGGCTGTCGCGCCTGGCTCATTCCGCACTGATTGGGCGGGCCGTTCGATGCGGCGCACCCAGCGCAGCATCGAGGACTATGACGCGCTCTTCGACCCGATCCGCACGGCTCGCGAAGCCAAGAGCGGCAAGCAACCGGGCGATCCACAAAAGGCAGCCCAGGCGATGTTGCAAGTGATTGCCAGCCCGACGCCGCCGGCCCATCTGTTATTAGGCAGCGACGCACTGGGCCTGGTGCGTGACAAGCTGGACCGTGCCGCCAAAGAGATCGATCAATGGGAAGCGCTGACTCGTTCGACCGACGGCTGAAGAGCAGGCGAGGGGAGACACCGATGACACAGGCCGACGCAAATACCGCACGCATGGTGCAGTTGATGGAGCAGCTGGCGCCGGTCGAGGGCTACAACCTCAGCGCACTGGATGACATCCGGTTCTTACGCTCCAACCGGCCGCTAAGCCGAACGCCGGTGTTGTACGACCCCGGTATCGTCATCCTGTGCCAGGGGCGCAAGCGCGGTTACCTGGGGGATGAGGTTTACGTTTACGACGCTCGGCATTATCTGGTGGTCTCCGTGCCCGTTCCTTTCACCATGGAGACCGATGCCAGCGAGGCGGAACCCATGCTGGCGGTCTACATGCGCCTGGACTTCCAATTGGCCAGTGAACTGCTGCTGCAAGTGGATGAAACCCTGGGGCCGAGCGATGCCCAGCCCAAGGGAATGTATGCCTCGCCCATGGACGATTCGCTCTGCGCCTCGACGCTGCGGTTTCTCGAAGCCATGAGTCGTCCGGGTGACGCACAGATACTCGGACCGGCGCTGGTGCGGGAAATCTATTACCGCATCCTCACCGGCGAACAGGGCGGTTCCATGCGTGCGGCGCTGAGGCGCCAGGGGCACTTCGGCCAGATTACCCGGGCGATTCGCAGGATCCACAGCGGCTACTCGGAGCGTCTGGACGTTGAATCCCTCGCCCGCGAAGCCAACATGAGCGTGCCCAACTTTCATCTGCACTTTCGCAACGTGACGGACTCGTCCCCCATGCAATACCTGAAGTCGACGCGCCTGCACCAGGCGCGGTTATTAATGTTGCGTAACGCCATGAACGCCTCGACGGCGGCGTTCACTGTCGGCTACGAAAGTGCCTCGCAGTTCAGCCGCGAATTCAAGCGCCTCTTTGGCCGCACGCCCCAGGCTGAAGTCGAGCGGATGAAGGCTGCTTATGCGTTGCCTGCGCCTTCATCGTCGTCGGATTATGTTTCGTCGCATTAATGATCGCCTTCTAGCGATCTCAGAATGGGCGGCCAGAATCGTTTACTCGATTCGAGTGTTCGGCAGGTGTGCCATTTTTCGACAGCCTCAATGGAAATCAGGTCCCAATCTGTGGACATACTGCTGTCTGCGAAACTAGGATAATTTCCCCAAAAACGTTCGAGCCAATAGAAATGATCTCCGATCCTGGAACGCCGACGCTCGATCAACTCAAAGTTTTCCTGACTGTGGTTGAGGTGGGCAGCTTTGCCGCGGCCGCTCGAAAACTGCATCGTGCTACATCGGTCGTGAGCTATACGATTTCTAACCTTGAAATGCAGCTTGGGGTCTCGCTGTTTGACCGCAAAACCACGCGCAAACCGCAACTGACGGGGGCCGGTCGAACCGTGCTGGCCGAAGCACGCACCATTACCAACGGCGTAAACGGGCTCCGGGCAAAAGTCTCTGGGTTGCTGCATGGATTAGAGGCGGAGGTTCACCTCGCGCTAGACGTAATGCTCCCTGCCGATCGCGTAGTCGATGCGCTGAAGACGTTCAGAGAAGTATTTCCCACCGTCACCTTGCACTTGCATATGGAAGCCCTGGGAGCAGTGACTCAGCTGGTTATGAACAAGAAAGCCGGAGTTGGCGTCAGCGGCCCGCTGGATATCGGTCTGGACGGCATCGAGCGCATCGGCGTGGGCAGCGTTCAATTGATACCCGTCGCATCGCCTGCTCATCCGCTGGCGGAGGAATGCCCCAAATTGCCTGGGGCTGCGAGGGAGTTCGTTCAATTGGTCTTATCAGACCGCTCAACGCTTACCGGTGACAAAGATTTCGCCGTCGTGAGCACACGCACCTGGCGGTTGGCAGATCTGGGCGCTAAACACATGCTTCTGAAAGAGGGTATCGGCTGGGGAAACATGCCCATGCCCATGGTTAAAGCTGACCTAGAAGAGGGGCGCCTGGTCGAGCTGGATATGCCTGACTGCAAAGGCGGTACTTATGCGTTCGACGCTATTTATAGAACTGACTCGCCACCTGGTCCGGCTGGGCGTTGGTTAATAGAACGGTTCGGTCAACAAGCGGGAAGTGCCTGAGCTTTTCGACAAAGAAGCAAAATCCCGACAGGCTGAGCAAGGCTGCGAAAGAGGAGCACCTTAAAAAGGGGGACATTGGAACTGTCGAAAGCGACTACCCAATGACTACTTGGAGACACGACATGACTGACTTCACCCCAACCCCCAATGAAGTGGCTGACAAAGTAATTCTGGTGACCGGCGCGGCTAGCGGTATTGGTAAAGCTATTACCGAACTTCTCCATTCTCGCGGTGCGAAAGTGATTGCGGAGGACATCGACCCGTCCGTGAACGCTCTTGAGCGCCCCGGCATTGTCCCCTTCGTAGCAGACATCACCGTAGATGGCTCGGCCGAGAAAGCGGTTGCCCTGGCAGTCGAGAAGTTCGGCAAGCTGGATGTCCTGGTTAATAACGCGGGGCGCATCCTTTATAAACCTGTCATCGAAATGACTCGCGAAGACTGGACTTGGCAGATGGAAACCAACGTCACCGGAGCTTTCCTTCACTCCCGTGAAGCGATGAAGGAAATGATGAAAAACAAATCCGGTGCGATCGTAAATATCGCCTCGTATGCCTCCTACTTTGCATTCCCCGGTATCGCGGCATATACCGCATCCAAAGGTGCCTTGGCCCAGCTGACGCGCACCCAGGCGCTCGAGGCGATCGAACATGGCATCCGCGTAAACGCTATCGGGGTAGGGGATGTGGTGACCAACTTGCTGAACCACTTCATGGACGACGGCCGCGGCTTCCTGGAGGAGCATGGCAAATCTGCCCCTATTGGCCGTGCTGCGGCGCCTGAGGAGATCGCAGAAATTGTTTCCTTCCTTGCCTCCGAGCGCGCCAGCTTCATTGTTGGCTCGGTAGTGATGGCCGACGGCGGCATGAGCATCCCTGTGGGCTGATGCCTTGCCTCAAGACGCGTGGGGCGTTCTGCACCACGCGTTTTTTCTTTTTTCGGTCATTAGCGGAGGCGACATGACTGCTTTTCGAAATTCCGACTTTCCATTAATCGACGTTCGTCAGCATCTGGATTCACTTGCGATAGTGGCTTGGCGTTATGCCCACCTCGCGCTTGAACACTTGCGAAAAGTGGCTTGGGCTGCTGTAACCGACGTCAAGTCCAATGTCGATAATGCTGCGATCTGTCTCTAAAAGAAGCTGTCGGGCTCGGGCCATTCTCAGTCGGATGAAAAACTGAGACGGCGAATGCCCGGTGGCTTTCTTGAACAATCGGCTGAAGTGAAACTCGCTCATACCAGCCCCTTCAGCCAATGTTCCTAAACTGAACTCCCTGTGCAAATTAGCTTCCATCTCCTCCAGTACTCGCCGCAGCTTGTATGCAGGCAGGGAATTGCGGTGAGCGATATCCTCAGCCGAATCGTCCAGGTAATTGCGGGCAAGGTGAACGGCCAGGCACTGCGCCAATCCCTGGAGAAAAAGCGCACTGCCCGTGGAATGATCGGTCAGCTCTTTGCGAAACTGCTCCATCAGCATGGACAGGACGCCGTCGCGGCCACCCGATACCTCACGCAGACGAACCGCACCAGGTCCGCCAAGCGTCTCGCTAATGGCTCTCTCCAGAAGCGCAATACCAAGGTAGATATGCATCACCACGAATGCTTCTTCGCCGGAGACGTTCCAGCGCATTTCATAAGGTTCGGCCGATGTGGTAAGAAAAAAATCGCCCTTGCTCACGACACTGGTTTCCCATTCACCACCCAAGATTCTTTCATCAACCTCAGCCGTTCCAGAAATGACCCATACCAGCAAGGGTTCGGCCACTGCAGGCACGATAAAGCTGTCCTCTTGCCGTTCGCGGTTGAATATCTGGACTAATACGTCGCGTGCATCGAGCTCATCCGAGGCAGCAAGACGCTTGCCGCGGATATAGGCTTCCAGCCCTAGTGGGGAGGTCCGTTCAGCGTGATCCTTATTCATCAAGGCATCTCGGAAAATAGGTGAAAAAAGCGAATCCAGCGGCCGCTAGGTTGAGGCCATCCATTGGCGAAGCAGTTCCACGACCTTGTTAATCCTTCTTGGCGACCTCGATGGAGGCCGTATCCGATGCCCATCCGAGCGCAATAAAAATGCCGGAATTTTCATTCCGGCTCCTGTGACTCATCATTTCTAATTTATAGAACCTAAAAGTCGAAATTAATCGGCTATTAAGCAAAGCTGGAGGGTGACAGTATCTCCTCCCACAACAGCTCTTCAGAGGGAAGCGCTGAACCTAAAGGGGTCTACCGTCATGTCTCAAACAGCAAGCATCTCCGGCGTTGCCGTTGCACCCGTCACCCACCTGAACAGCGCTGTTTCATTAGCGGGTCGAGTTTTTTTGAGCGCCATTTTTATTCTTTCAGGCGTATCCAAAATTGGCGCACCCGCCATGATGATCGGTTACATCGGCTCCGTTGGGCTGCCATTCCCGCAACTGGCGTTGGCTGTCGCGATCGCTGTTGAAATTCTGGGCGGTGCTGCGTTGATCGCTGGCTACCGCACTCGCGCTACCGCCGCAGTGCTCGCGGTTTTCAGTGTCTTTACCGCATTGATTTTCCATAGTGCTCTGGCTGACCAGAACCAGTTCATCCATTTCTTCAAAAATATCGCTATGGCCGGCGGGCTTCTGCAAATCGTCGCTTTTGGCGCGGGTCGATTCAGCCTCGATGCTCGTCGCAGCTGATTCAATCATCGGCACGTCTGACATCGCCAGTGAACCTTGTCCTTCGCAAACGAGAGAATTCATGAAAGCTATCCAAGTAGCACACTACGGCCAGGCCGAAGCGTTGGAGCTGAAAGAAGTTCCAGACCTTTCCCCCAACGACGATCAGGTTCTGATCAATGTCGCTGGCAGCGGAATCAATCCAATCGATTGGAAAATTCTGTCCGGCTCCATGAAGCAGTTCATTCCCCTGCCATTGCCTTACACACCTGGCGTAGAGGTTTCGGGAACGGTCGCCGCAGTTGGCAAGAACGTTATTGACTTCGTAGTTGGCGACCAGGTGTTCGGGTTTATCGGCATTGTTGGCGGATATGCGACGCAAGCACTTTCCACGGCAGATCGGCTGGCTCATCTCCCTACGAACCTGTCGTTGTTACAGGCGGGCGGCGTACCGGCTGCAGCGTTGACCGCGTGGCAAGCATTGCATGAGCACGCTGCTCTCCAGACCGGCCAAAAGGTCCTTATTCATGGTGGCGCAGGTGGTGTGGGTAGCTTCGCTATTCAACTCGCTCACCTTGCGGGTGCGTATGTGATCGCAACCAGTTCTGCAAAAAACCATGACTACCTCCGCTCGCTTGGCGCGGATGAGGTAATTGACTACACCCTCGCGCGATTCGAAGACAGCGTCGCTGATGTCGATGCCGTAATTGATCTGGTGGGCGGAGAGACGCAGGCTCGCTCCTGGAGCGTGATCAAGCGGGGAGGCGTCTTGGTCTCATCCGTCAGCGCTCCCGATACAGAAATGGCGCGTGCATACGGCGTCAGTGGCAAGAACTTCGCTACTCGCTCGGATGGACGTCAATTAGCAGAAATCGCCGCGCTTTTTACAGCGGGTAAGCTCCAGCTTCAGGCCCAGGTGCTACCGCTTACCGAAGTTGTCGACGCGGTGAAACAGAGCTGGGCCGGACACACCCGCGGGAAAATCATTCTTGATGTCAATCGCTGAAAGATCCTGGAACGGCCCTGCAGAGGGCTGTTTTGTCTCCCCCCTGTCTTGCTGAATCGCTTCGCCGCTCCATCGGACGGGTACCGCCTCTACTACGGCTAAATCAGGCTCCTGCCGATTGATGCACCACCATCAACATAGAGCGTCTGACCAGTAATAAAAGAGCTGTGCTCATCAAGCAAGAAAGTCGCTGCGGCAGTCAAATTGGACGGGGGAATGCAGGGAGCGGTTGAGTGAGGGGATCGGGAAAAAGGGGATGGGGATCGCTACATAGACGTACACGACAGACTCATCGCGGGCATCACACCATCCCATAGCTGCCCGCGAAGGCAGACAACTACGGGATTCTTTGCGCTCGATTGACGCTGACAGTAGGCCGGGAATAGCCTTATGGCTTGGCCTTGCCCAGTTGCTTGCCAGTCTCGGTGACGATGGCACTGAGGCCTTGCTCGTTGATCTTCTTCCAGTCGCTGTCAGTGGCCACCTGCATGCTGTCGCGTGCACCGCTGATCACCTCCAGTGGCGCGGCACCGGGGCTTTCGATTTTCAAGTGGGCCTTGTTGTTCACGGCCACAGTGAATGCACCGGGAGAAAACCACGACCAGTATTCGATAATGTGCACATTCACCGCTGCGGCGCTTGGGGTTGGTGTCGTTACGACTTGGTAGCCAGCCTGCTGATAAGCGGTAGCCACCGCGTTGCCCACCAGTTGCGACACAGTACGACCCGAAGGCAGCACCACATCGCCCAGGCCTTTACCGAAACCGTTGCGCTTACGCCCAATGGCCCGTTGAGTGATGCTGGTGTCGTTCACTTCTTCATCGTTTTTCAGCGAAGGGATATCGGCGCTGCGCGGGTCGATCTGAAACACCCGCTCATCCACGGCGCTGATGTACACCTGCCGACCTTGACCCTGAGTGCCGGCTTGCGGTGCAGGGCCCGTGACGTCGACCTCGGAACGGTTGGTCGCGCATCCCACCAATGAGGCGAGAGCGAGGGCGACGATGGAAGCTTTTAAATACGGCATGGTGGTTCCTGAACGGTTCGTTAGTCCTTGGTGGCCCTTGGCCTGTATTGGGGCGAGGGCGACCGGGAGCTTAGCGGTTGTGTGGTACTCAGGGAAGTGGGGTGTGCACTATTTAATGGGGGTGACAAGGAAATGGGGGCGAGAGCGCTGGGAGCTGTCCTAACAGGGGGGCTGTTGGATTGTGGGCCTAAACCGAGCCTGATGGCATAAAAGGGACTTGCGGGAATTGCTAAGTGCATGATTTGTAATGCTTGTATGGGCCGGGGTAATTTTACCCTTCTCGTTAAACTATTGATTTTTGATATTAATATTTTATTTTTGGGTTGGAATACCAAATGGAATACCGTGCCGAATTGCACTTTACCTGACTACCCGGTGCATTCGATCTGAGCCCCGATTTCATCGGAGTTGAACAGCACGCTTCGTACCAATGATCTGCAGAGAATTGCCCATAGCTGCCGGTTGCGATAAACAGAAATCGGCCATATACGGTCTCTTGGTAAGCCCATGGCCTTCAGACCTAGTGTTTTAGGCCGACAACCAGATGTCTGTGTCTACAGTTTGTAGCGAAGTTCGCTCCGCCGTTCGGGCACATGCGAAAAGGGTGCCAGATGTAGTTATGCATAGCGCAGGGAAGACCGTCCACTACCATTGTCAAGGAGAGCTTAAAATGATCCTGAACGTTTCATTGCGAGATGTATCCAGTTATGCGCCTGGAGCTAATGCTGTGCTGGGGCCGCTTAAGAAAATCAACTTGATTTATGGACAAAATGGTACTGGTAAAACCACGATTGGAAACTTCTTGCAAGCTACGGACGAACCCATGTTCCACGGCTGCCGGATGGATGGGGCTAACGGACAGCCAGACATCCTTGTGTACAACCAAAATTTCGTCGAGAAGAATTTTCATGGCGGCGGGCAGCCGGGAATTTTCACGCTGAACCAAGGTAACATCGAAGCCGAGAAAGCCCTCGCCGGAGCAGAAGCGACGATCAAGAAGCTGGCTACTGAGGAGGAGGTGGAGCTCCAGGCCGGCCAGGAGATCAAGACTGCGCAAGACGCCTTGGAGGAGGCTCTGAAGGAAGGCATTTGGGCCCCAAGGAAGCAGGCGGAGAACACGTCGCTCCGGTATTGTCTCCAAGGTCCGAACACCAAAGATCGGCTACTGGAGAAGGTCAAAGGCTTGGTCTACAAGGAGTCGACTGACACCTTCGAGCGTCTGGCCGCTGAGGTCGACGAGATCAATAAGGCCAGCGATCAGCCGGTTCCTTCGATCCGCAAGCTCACTTTTTCCGAACAAGCGGTAGAGGAGTCCCCGCTATTTCAGGAACGGATAACAGCGTCTGACGAGTCTTACCTGTCCGCCTTGATCCTTAAGCTTGGCAACTCCGATTGGGTCAAGCACTCTTTCGATTTTTTCAATGAGCACTCTGAACAATGCCCGCTCTGCCAGCAGTCGCTACCAGATGATCTCTACCATCAGCTCCAGAAGGTGTTCGATACGACCTACGAGGAGCGTATTAGGAGCCTCGACACGCTTCGCGCGCAGTACCAGAGAGCCGCCAGCCAGATCCTGTCAGAGATTGAAGGGGTGACCTATCCCAACTCCTTGCTGACCGAGCTGACTTCTGAGCTGAAGGCACTGGTTATCTCGAACCTTCGCCTGGTCGAAGATAAGCTCCGGACACCCTCGACCTCTGTTGAGCTGGCTCCGACGGCACCCAAGATCATAGAGATCAATGCCCTGATCGCGGTCGAACAAGCACGGATCGATGCCATCAACGAGAAGGTTCGAGAGAAAACCAAACACCTTAGCCTGATTGCTGATCGGTTCTGGAACTGCTACCGGGGACTCTGCGATGAACAGTTCAAACATGCTGAGCCTAAAATTGAAGAGTTTGTCCGTCAGCGTACGATGAAGCGGGAAGCCGTTACCAACATACGCAGGGATATCGCTGCCCAAGGCCGTCTCGTTGCGGATGCCAAATCCCAAATTACTAACATCGACCAAGCAGTCGGGAACATCAACCGCTGGTTGGGCTTGCTGGGCCTACAGGGCTTCAAGTTGGTACGGGAAGAAGGGGAAGTCCCTCAGTACCGTTTGCAGCGGCTCGAAGCTCAGGAGAAGGTCTTTAAAACCTTGAGCGAAGGTGAGAAGACGCTAATTTCATTCCTTTACTTCCTCGAAGTGTGCAATGGTGAGCTTGATGCCAATTCGACTAAGGTAAAGGCTGATCGGATCGTGGTGATCGATGATCCGATTTCCAGTCTCTCGCACAACTACGTTTACGACGTAGCGACCCTCATCCGCCGAGAGGTGCTCCTGCCAGCAAGTCGCTTCAAGCAGGTATTAGTGTTGACGCATAACCTGTTCTTCTTCCATGAGCTGATCAAGCTCATAGAGGATGATCAGCGCAGTGGGGATCTAGCTCTCTTCAAGGTTTCAAAGTCGGTGTACAGCGTCATCCACCCACTGAGAAAAGAAGATATCAAAAACGACTATCAGGCGTTCTGGCACACTTTGAAAGATGCGCTGGAGGGAAAAGCGTCGCCCTCCCTCATACCAAACATGATGCGGAACATCTTGGAGTACTACTTCAGCTTCGTTCAACACAAAGACAGGCTTTGGAAAGCCTTGGATGGTCTGGCCGAAGCGAACCCCAACTTCCGTGCCTTCTACCGCTACATCAATCGAGAGTCGCATTCCGACCCGGTGAACATTACCGAATTCGGCGACATCAATGCGCAACAGTACCTTGATCAGTTCCGGCAGGTCTTTGTCGCGACACAGTTCGAGGATCACTTCAATCGCATGATGGCTTGACTCATCGGGCCCGGGCTCGAGCTCCGTGATCGGCGGGGCCTGGGGCTCGGGGTTTGGTCGCTTGAGAGGACGGCCGAATAACGCCTCGCTTTACATGGCAATCTGCCTTCCCAAGCATCCTACCCCCCTGCTACTATCCGATCCGCAGCTACCCCCAAAGATCTCTGTTCCCGCCACGCATTCGATTGCCCTGCTTTGCATATGGGATGTGAAGGCTATCAGCAGTTGGCTGAGAATGAATGGAGAACGTGTCATGAGAAATCATGAAAAAGTAGTGCCGGTTCGGCAATACGATCGTTACCGCTTTGGTCGTTGGGAGAAGGTTCGTAAGCACCTTCGCTCGCTTCCACGTCGGTAATTGAACACCCCTGCGGGGGTGGCTGCATCCTCTCTCGCCTTATCTAGAAAACGTCGATTATCCAGCTTGCGTTGCCGCCCGATCTAATCGCAGACGTGAGCCTGCTCAGGAAATAGGGGACAGATTTATTTTTTTCAGATAATAAATCTGTCCCCTTTTTTCCTGAGCACGTGGTGTCGTGCTAAATCTTCCCGCAAGTCATAGGCGATGAAGCAATCCGCCTCGACTGGGGCTGGATCCGTAACCAAGCCTGGCGGCGCGCATACCGCGAATCAGTGACGCAGAGCGTCCTGCTTGGCCATCGTATCTGCGCGTTCAGCGTCTTTCAGCCATGCCTGAGCGATGGCCTCAAGCAGTGTGTTGGTACGTGCGAAGTCCAACGAGGCATCAGCCCATTCTTGTGCTTGACGGGCCAAACTCCTCTCCTGATCACCGCCTTCCCCTATCGCTTTGCAAAACACACCTCGCATATTGAATCTTTCGATGTGAATCCCGAGTTCTACCTGAGAAGAAGCAAGCGTCTCGATGACATGTCTAACTGCTTCATGTGGCCATGCTCCATCCTTAGAGCTCAATGGTGCATGTGCCAAAACTTGGCCGATCAATTGATCAGTGATGTCCTGACGATTCTGCTCCGCTGCCAAGCGCTGGATCTCAAGACACCAGGCTAGTAGCGCATCCTGGTCGACATCTTGATCAGACTGACCTGGCAAAGACTTTAAGCTTTTCAATAAGCGATAAGCATTAGTGGCTCGGCTTTTCTGCAATGCAGAAGTATCCACTGGTTTTTCGTCCTTGGCTCTAAACACTTGACACACCATTTCCATGAAGAAGCTGGGCTGTTCAAGCAGCATTTTATGCAAGGCTTTTGGATCGTCGCGTAGCATCGGGAGGTAGGTAAACTCCAGACTCGCAATTTGTTCCAGCGTGGTGTCCGGTCGGTCGGCCAGCTCACTAATGACTTTCTCAATGTCAAAGAAGCTGGTGGCCATACGATCGCCAGGCTGGGAGTTTTGCTCCTCAACGCCCTCGATTAGCAGCGCTACAACATCCTCTGTCGGAATCTCACCGAGTCTGCGGGATACGGCGCTTAAGCCAGCGACAGGACGCCCAACCTCTCGATATTTGCGGACTGCGTGGAGCAGCTCATCGGTGCTTACTTCAAGCGGGTAGGGTGTTTTCAGAGACCAATAGGCTTTCGTTATCTCGTCTCCGAAGGACTCGATGTACAGCCATGTCTGCATATTCTCCGGGATACGTTCGATCATTCTAACTACACGATCAGAACCTAGGCCGACTCTCAGTACTGCCGAACGCGCCGCCTGCTTCCACTTATCTGAAAAGCGAGTGATTCCATCCGACATCACTGCTCCAGCAGCAAACTCTAGCTCCTGCAATGCGCTACTTAGCAGGCCAGTAAACAACGCGAGGCGCTCTTCGTAAGACATGTCAAGACGCAATGCGGAGTAAACTACGGAGTGCGGAATCTTGACGCGGCTCGTCATCTGCAAGATGCCCTGAACGCCCAGGGCGTCATACACCGCCTTCAGAGCCTGCAGACGGGCATCCTCCACAACCTTGGTTGGGTCAGCATCATCGTCATCAAGACCGTCCACAGGCGGCATCCAATCGTCGAACAACCAAGTGTGGTTCTCTACTAATGCTTTAGGGGCATATCGGTCGACCAGGGCAGCCAATAGCTCAATACGCTCATTCGGCATCGCCCAATCTGTGGTCGAATATTTCTGGTGATGCTTGACCTCCAGATTCAGGGCTTTCCAGATTTGGGTTCTGTCGTCAGTGTCGACGGCGCTTAGCACTTCACCGAGCCGCTCGACAGCAGAATCGAAAGGAGCATCATGGAAGGTCTGCATTGAGTTAATCAACGAAACCCAGCGCTCCGCAATCGAACCTGCTTCATCTATCGCCAGTGCGATGATCTTGGCTTCACTCTCCCAGACCAGACCATAAGTCAGGGTCTCAGCGTGATCCTGCTCGTACTCCCGAAACTTCGGTTTTTCGGTTGGAGAGCTTGTATCTCCTGAACGGGGTAGCAAGCTAGTGAGCAGCGGCCAAGCAATGCTCGGGACAGCCTTCACCGTTGACTGCAGAACGGCCAACCGACGCTTTGTTCCCACAGATGTACTTGGTACCCAAGAGAGGAAGATTGCGCGCAGACTGTTGATAGGACGGTTGCTCAATTTGCCGCCCGGGTCGATTGCGGCAAGCTTGGCAAGGCATAGCACGGCTCTCTGAAAATAAAAGGCATCCCACGCGATTACTTCCAGTGCCCACAACAAACCGCAGTGGTATGTCACTGGTGCGAGCATTCCGGGGTGCTCGTCGAAAATGTGCCGGATTGACGGCGAGTCGCCCTCAAGCTGGCGCTCGAGGGCTTCAAGAAAAGGGCCAGGAGATGCCTCAGCAAGCAGCGCAAGATTTTGGTTCAGGCTTGCCATCAACGTATGGTTGGTCGACAGGCCGTGAATCGACCTAACCAAGCCATCTACAAAAGCTTGCGGGTCACCCCCCGCTACCGTGAAGCCAGCATGCTTATGCAGTACTGCCATATGTAGTAGCGTGGTCATCAATCCGTTTCTGAGTTGTTCGCTGTGCGAGGTTTCCAGGTCGCGCTTGTTGCGCATTACGAATGGTTCGTCTGCAGTCGGAGGCTTATGCGAGGCCACAGCCGACTCGAAAACAGTGGTCAAAGCCGCTTTGAATAGGTCAAGGTGCTTGCGTCCGACCCGAGGAGCAAGGTGCAAGAACGCATCTACTGGGGCTTTTGTCGCCCACAAATTCTCAATGCGTTCGATGGGCGAATCCTGCATGACCAAGAATCTGAGCAGCTCATCCTCGGTTTCGTCATAAGGTTTCTGGCTGAGCGAGCTGAGAACTTGTTGATCATGCTCGATATCACAGACCCATGCTCCTGCCAACATTGCTGGTATTAATGCATCAGCCTCGCCGATCCATGTTGGCAACTCAGCGGTACCGCTAGGCTTCTGTCGAGCCAAGACCGCCAGGCTCCGACCACATTTGCGGGCAGTTTCATACCCTTCGCTTTCAGACATACCCATGCCGGTGAACGCTTTACCAAGTTGGGTGCTGGTCGGTCGCGTCAGCTCGACATGATCGCTCTTTTTGTCATCCGCCCCGGCGCTTATCACTGTAGGGCCAGAAGTTTTGAGGAGTCCAACGCAGCTGCGCGCACCGTTTCGGGGAAGGTAGATAAGGTTGCACGTGTTGACTAAGTGCCTAGCTGCATCCTCTGTCTCAACAACCAAGGTGCGGGCTTCGAGCGGCTTGCGCACAGTTTCGGGCGCCTTGCGAATAGCGGCGACTGCAAAGGCGATGACTTCATCGGTAGTGTCCGCAGCAAACGCCAAGCGCCCACTTCCCTGGGCCAGGTTTCGCAGCAGATCTTCAGCCTGGGATTCACGCCCTGCGAGCAGAACGTCTTCCGACAGTGCAGGATCATAGCGGTTGGAAAAGGACTGCCAGAACTCTTCCGTGCTGAGCACACCTTGTTGTGGTGCGCTCCTGAACTGGTAACGGGCCCATCGGGATGCTACAGCCGGACTTTGCCCAAGCCAATCCTCCAGCAACGGGCCATCAAGGTAGACGACACGCTTCCAATCCCCTTGGTTGTTCTTTTCATCAAGCCAGTCCTCAACCTTTACCTTAGGCGTGTCCCACGTCCTTGGCGATACGATGACTAGGGTGTGCTGAGCACGTGTTTCTGCATCCACCTCGGCGGTGCGCTTGTTATAGTCACCTTGTGCCTTAGTTTTGCCTGCGCCATTAGTCCCGAACTCCCAAATCGACTTCCCGTCGGGCACGAACGGGGAAGTTGAATCGACATCAAGGTAGCCATCAAACCCTCGGATCTGCCCCATGTCACCCTGCAGAAATCGAAGCCGCCTGACTCTCGAGGCTGTGGCCCAGATCAGGTCAGCCACCAGTTCGGGCATTTTATCCTTGGCTTGGAGGGTGTCGGCCCACTGCCCTAGTTCAAGCGCGCTGATCCATTTCAACGTATCTCTCCTTTCGCATGGTGCAGCGGTGTGGCCGAAACGGCGCGGCCCCTTAGCAGAAGCGCACTCTACCGTACGCCAGAATAAAACTGCCAAGCATGCAGCGGATACAGTCAGTCCCTCGTGCCTAGCCCCAGAGCGCCTAAAAAGAGATATCTCCACTTGAACGCAGAACACTCCTCCCAGCCAGGGTAAAGCTACCTACAAAACCTACAGAACTAGGTTTCGTGGGTTTTGTAGGTCGCCCCGCCGGCCTTTTTAGTAAACAAGCTAGTTTGGAGCTACGTTTTTCGCCAGACATAGAGTGTCGATGGGCGGCCACCTTTTTCTCCGGCCACCTCGTAGCCAACGATGAAGTCGTATTCAGCCAGAACTGCGAGCGCATTATTTACGGCATCCTGCGAACCCAATCCCGTCCAATCCTTCTGGCGCAGTTCCCGTGCGGTAAACGGCTCGGGAAATTTCTGCTGACGTTCTAGGAGCAACCGTGCCCCGAGAAGTGGGGCGTTGATTGCCGCGCCGTACAGTCGCTGGGCATGGCTCATCAGGCAGTTTGCCCGTTCAATGGCGCGCTCATTGGACTCTCGGCCCACAGCTTCCCGCCCACCTTCCATCAACTCAAATAGCAGAGCCAAGCCCGCAATGGTTTTCGGGATTTTCAATGGGATTGCAGTGCCTGAAAAAGGGGACAGATTTATTTTTTCAAATAATAAATTTGTCCCCTTTTTTCACTACTTCGGGCGAATCATACCTCTGAGGTTGCTTTCACGCACGACTGCACCCACTGCGAAACGCGCGATGAGCGCTTCAACAATCTCCATCGTGCCCGGCGGCGCTAAAGGTCCTATCAAAATTTCCGCATTCATCAGCGCTTTGTGATCTAGCTTCAGGTCGACGTGAAGAGGGCTAGGGATTCCTCTTATGAGGTCGACGCCTTTTCGATGCCAGATTTTTCTGGATTCAATATATGCAGATGCGTCGCCGGTGTACGGCTCTGTGGGACCCGGCGCGGCGACCATTACGAACCGATACTCTTGCTGAAACGCCCACGCGTCAGACTTCAAGAATGCGATTTCAGTGCCTTCACCATGGAGTGTGATTTCATTGTCACTGGATACGGTAGCAAATCGCCCAATCGCAGCGGATACGTCCGGCACGTAGTTCACTGGTTGACCGAATGTTTGTCTCATCTGAGACGTAGGAAGCAGCGTTATGTTGGCGGCGAGCATCTCTTCAACGCTGTACGGCGCTTCAAGATCGAGGAATTGAAAATTCTCGTGCCACCTGATATCGATTGGACGCCACGTGAAGGGGTCAGAGCGGAGCGAAAGGCGAACACCCCGCATAGAGTCTCCGTACATTGCCCACTGCGGTATGCTTTCTTCGTCGGCTGCAGACCAGCAGCTTGCAAACATCCGCGCCCCGAGAGGAAAAGGGCCCAGCGACCGGCCTTCGGTTATGTCATCAAACTGGTCTAAGCGAGTGAAGCGTAAAGTCTGGTGCCTAAGTATCAAAGCCAACGTGTTCACTGTCGTGTAGTGATGCAGCATCGGTGCAATTCCCTGCGAGATCGATTCCGAGTAGTACGAATAAGTGGAGCCTAACCCGACTCCGTAGCCCGTTCATTGAGGGACTGACTATGTAGGGCCGCTAGCGTAGCGTTGCGGTTGACCTCTAACACCCTCCTAGATGGTACGCGGACATTTCAGCCGGTGACTAGTGATACCTTTCGTCAGGGTTTCTCCAAATCGATCCAAAAAATCTACCTTGTAGCTAGTGAGGCATATCACCGCTGCGGGATAGGAAGATACAAAAGCGCGGCCGAGCTTCTATTACATCGTAGCTCCGCCATCATAATGTTTGCTGGCGACTGTTTCTGGGGCGTGTCCAGTGATTGAATCACTAATGCTCCGGTCCACCGGAAAAAGGGGGACAGGTTTATTTTTTTGACAATAAATCTGTCCCCTTTTTTCATGTTTTCATTCTGAGCGAAGTACTATCTAGCAGCTACAAGCTCGTGTGAACCGAGATGGTGCCGAACCAATTTTTTGCATCGGAATTGATCAGTGCTGTGGCTGGCTGCTTTCGACTACAAACGGGCACTTGGTTATTCCCCCGACCCAATAAATAGCAGTGTGCGGGGGGCCAGCTTATGCAGGAGGCAACCCCTTACCAGCCTAGGTTTTTTTTATTGATAGCGAAGGATGAGAAATGGACGTTCACTCTCAGGACATAGCTGAAGCGTTGGAAGATGAAGGCAGTGATCTAGTCTTCCCCGAGCCTGAGCCTTGCAGCTTGGCGGCCAGTACGAACTTTCTGAATTCGGGGCGCGAGCAGCTTTATCTGGTCACTTATCACCTTGCCACTGATCAGCAGATCAAAGGGCTTTTTCGCAGGAAAAGACCAGTAGGAGATCTGCTACAGCCTTCGAATTTTCTCGGTCGTCCTTGCTATGAGCTCTGGACGAACGGTTCGTTGGTCGGCGTTGCCGTGCTGAGTTTTTCCGGCATGGAATTCTCTGACGAAATCTATCTCACTGTCACCCTAGATGCGGTGTATCTCGCCAATAGCAGCCGAGGCACCGGACTGGCCCACTCTTTTTTGGAGGAGGTAGCCAAAGCTGCATACCTGGTGTCGATGGCGCCTCTTGTTGGGCCAGGTCGTGAGTTACCGAAAAAGCCAGTCAACCTTACCATTACGGCAGAGCTACATTCAGATGGTGGGCAGAGTGCTGTGCGGGCACTTGGCGATTCGCTTTCATGGATGTTCTCACTGAGCGGATTCCCGTCTCTAGAGTGCGTTGTTGAGGACAGCAATTTCTAGAGCACCGCACAAGTGAAACTGAACAGATACGTATTAGTCTTGTTGCGGGGCGATGACATCAATCGAGTCATACTGCAGAAAAAGTGCCTATGGCTTGTCTAGGATTTTTGGCGTTGCGGCACTTGGTTTCTTTCGAGGGCATCAGGATTACATCCTCTCTGAACGGGCCGCTGAGCGTTTTATGCCCCCATCAACCGTGGAATGCCCCCGGATTAGGTGGAGAAACGCAGGCAAGAAAAAAGCCGTAAGCTTTGATTTATCTAGGCTTTACGGCTTTTCTGGGTCTTCCTGGGAAGACAAATTGGTGGAGCCGGGGTAAGTTGAATTGGTCCAATAAGATACTGATTAGGCATCTGAAAATCGGTTAGTGGTTACAGCTGGAATACCAATTGGAATTCTGCAGCAAGTTTCTAGGTCTTGCACCGACCAGTTGGGTCTAACTGTACAACCTGGATAGCTCGCAATAGCCGTTAGCGTGTTGAGGCTATCCAGCATCAGCAGGATGAAGATTGGCACAGGCTTGCCGAGCCGTTAGTCGAAGCCACGAAGGCTTGTCCAGGTTGGCGGTGCTATTGCAGGTAGCGCGGCACTATCCGTTTAGGAATTACAGATCTCATTCAGGCGTACCCCGAGTACCGCCACAGCGTTACGGTTGCCAGCGTTTGCGGTGCGTTCGTTGGCCACTGGCTAAGCATTCAATCCATACTACTTCTCGGCAGGTGGGGCCATCCATTAAATTCCGTCGTGTATGCTGTTGAAGACCAGCGACAGAAAAATGGAGCGTCTATCAAGACCATCCGCGTACTCGGCTCGATTCGGCCAGCCCAGCGCGCGATGATCGCGCCAGGGTGAGGTTTACTCTAAGGCTCTTCCACTCCCGGTGGTGAAGGGTCTTGAGGGGTTGGTGGACAATGCTTAAGGTCGTGACGGCCTGGCCGCTGGCAGTGTGTCTGAAGGCTTTACAGATAAATAGGCTTGTGGCCCTAGGCTTCGACCACTCCTGTCCTGGGCGCCGTAACCTGTTCAGATTATTTACCTGTATGAACAGCCAATGTGGACGTCAACCGCCATTTTGACTAGGGTGTGGCCTTTCGATATTGCTCGCAAGGTGGCCTGCATCAGATGTAAAGAGTTCTTTTGCAGGCTGTCGTGGCGGTGACGCTTGTGGGGAACCCTGCAGCTGCTCGCAGCCATAGAGCGCCAAACGACGATGCTGGTTCAGGTTCGTCTAAGCGGTTAAGGCTCGCCCCCAGGATTACTTATCGCCGAGACGTTATAGATGGTCGGCCCTCTGGGTTACGACCTTTTCTGCTTTGCCCATTTTTCATCAGTCATTGATCCAGCTATCAGCCAAGCCTTCATCAAGGAAGTAATTCATGTCGATCAACCAAACCTTGCTCTATGACATGCTGCAATCGTTGACCCAGCAGTCAGGCGTTGAAAATGAATTCATCTATGGCTTTCTGGACGCCTACGGTTTCGCAAAGAGCACGATCACTCAGCTAAGGAACGGCGGTGCTCGTAACGTGGCGAAGATCACTGGTGATGTCGCACTGAAAGGCCAGCTCTATTTTCACCCTATTCAAGCCGGTGAGGAGCTCCACGAGATCGTGGAGCTCCTCCGGAATGGTGATGCTATCAAGGCGCAGAAGATCCGTTTTGTGATCGCGACTGACTTTGAACTGCTGGTCGCTTACGACCTGAAGGCGGATGAGCGCTTGGAAACAGCATTCACCGAGCTCCACCAGCAGTACAGTTTTTTCCTGCCGTTGGCGGGGTTAGAGAAGAGTTATATTCACAGCGAAAGCGTGGCAGATGTAAAGGCAGCGGAGAAGATGGGGCGGCTGTTTGACTTGATCCGTGAGCGTAACCAAATCACTAGCGCTGATGATGTACATAGCCTAAATGTGTTCCTGACCCGCCTGCTGTTCTGCTTCTTTGCTGAAGATACAGGGATCTTTGAGAAGCATCAGTTCACTGATGCGATCAAGTCCACGACTCGCGAAGATGGAGAGGACATTTCGGAATTCCTTGGAAAACTGTTCGCGGTCCTGAACGCTGCTGAAGCAGATACCCTGCGTCAGTCCATACCTGCACACCTGCAGGCTTTCCCGTATGTAAATGGCGGTTTGTTTGAGCAACAGTTGACGATCCCCTCATTCGGGGCAAAATCTCGCCGTTTGCTGTTGGAGTGCGGAACTCTCGATTGGTCTCAGATCAATCCGGATATATTTGGCTCCATGTTCCAGGCGGTGATCGATGAAGAACAGCGCAGTAGCATGGGTCAGCACTATACCTCCGTGAGTAATATCATGAAGGTCATCCAGCCATTGTTCCTGGACAAGCTGTATGCGGAGTTAGAGGTTTCGCGAGGTAGTGAGAGAAAGCTGCAGGCATTGCTGGAGCGTGTTGCTCAAATAAAAGTATTCGATCCGGCCTGTGGGTCGGGAAACTTTCTTATTATCGCTTATAAAGAATTGCGCCGTTTCGAGATGGAGGTTTTTCGTGCGCTGAATGATTTCAGTAAGCAGCGTGTGATTTTCATGAGTGGTATTAAGTTGTCGCAATTTTATGGTATCGAAATGGACGATTTTGCTCATGAGATTGCTTTGCTGTCCTTGTGGCTTGTTGAACATCAGATGCACACTGAGTTTAAAGTTGCCTTCGGGCACGCGGAGCCGATGCTGCCTCTGAAGGCAAGTGGAAATGTTATTCATGGGAATAGTCTGCGACTTGAGTGGAGCAGTGTTTGTCCTAATATGGCCAATGATGAGGTGTATGTAATAGGGAATCCACCTTTTGTTGCATCTGGTAAAGATCGCTCTAAAGAGCAAGATGACGATATGGTCCTGACTTTTCAAGGGTTTGACAGCTACAAAGACCTTGATTTCGTAGCGTGTTGGTTTTGGAAGGGCGCACAGTACATCAATAGTACTCGATCTGAGTTGGCTCTGGTATCTACTAACTCAATCTGCCAAGGCGAACAGGTAGCAATGCTTTGGCCAGCTGTTCTTGATCTCGGCCTGAGTATCAGCTTCGCATACCAACCATTCAAGTGGAAAAATAGTGCGAAGAAAAACGCAGCTGTTCATGTTGTGATTGTTGGGTTGTCCAATAATCCATCTAATCGAATTATTTTTAAGCACATTGGAAATGAATGGCGTGCTCAGATAGTTTCCAATATCAGCCCATACCTAATTGAGGGGGGCAATACTGTCGCTTATGGACGGCGTAAGCCAATCGTCAATGTCACACCTTTTGCCAATGGAAGTATTGCCGCCGACGGTGGGCATCTTATCTTAGATGCTACAGAGCGGGAGCAGCTCATCGCCTCAGAGCCGGCCTCTGCTAAGTGGATTAAACCCTATCGTGGGGCGGACGATCTTCTTTCCGGAGTTACGCGGTATTGCTTGTGGCTGGCTGATTGTTCACCCGATGAACTGAGTCGTATGCCCGAGGTAATGAAGCGTGTTGAGCGTGTGAAAAGTACTCGACTTCTCAGTCCGAAAGAGCAGACTAAAAAGAAGGCTAATACTCCTCATTTGTTTACGGAAAATCGTCAGCCCCGAGTTGGTAATTATCTCGCCATTCCTAGAACATCCTCCGAGAACCGAATGTATGTTCCCATTGGCTACGTGGATAGCTCCGTTATAGCTAACAACGACTTGCAGATTATTCCCAATGCGACTCTGTACGAGTTCGGCGTGCTTACATCGACCATGCACAATGATTGGGTGCGTGTTGTGGCTGGGCGTATGAAAAGCGACTATCGCTATTCCGCCTCATTGGTCTATAACACATTCCCATGGCCTGAAGCCTCCGAGGCGCAGCGTAAGCAGATCGAAGCTCTAGCTGAAGAAGTACTGATGGTTAGAGAGCACTATCCCGACAAGTCGCTGGCTGACCTCTACGACCTAAGCTACATGCCGGATAATCTGACATCTGCCCACAAGGCGCTAGATACAGCGGTGGAACGACTATATCGATCTCGCCCCTTCCGTGATGTTTCTGAGCGCCTAGATCACCTGTTTGACCGTTATGAGACGCTGATTGAGCAGGAGCGTCAGCTGCTGGCTGATCAAGCTAAGACCAAAAAAATCCGTAAACCCCGCGCATCCAAGACTGCTGCCTAGTAACTGGAAAGGACTCAAGAATATGGTTGACTTATTGAAAGTGGAGTACGCGCAAACTGGTAAAAGCGCGACGTTAAATGAGATGGGGATGAGGGAAATGCAGGCTAGGGCCTTCGCTTCTCGCAACAGTCAGTACCTGCTACTGAAGGCTCCGCCAGCTAGCGGAAAATCTCGTGCCCTTATGTTCTTGGGGCTCGATAAGTTGGTTAATCAAGGCTTACAAAAAGTCATTGTCGCAGTACCTGAAATGTCTATCGGTGCCTCATTTCGAGACACCTCACTGACAAAGCAAGGTTTCTTTTCTGATTGGTCAGTTCTTCCATCGAATAACCTATGCTTGCCGGGTGGTGAAAGCACGAAAGTTGAATCGTTCCGGCGCTTTATGCAAGCCGATGGTGAACAGATTCTCGTTTGCACTCATGCGACCCTCCGCTTTGCCTTCGAGAAATTGGCACCGGCTGATTTCGATTCAGCTCTAGTGGCAATTGATGAATTCCACCATGTCTCCGTCGATGGGGATAATCGCCTGGGCGCACTTATTGACTCCCTGATGAAGGGGTCTAATGCACACATCGTTGCGATGACTGGTTCCTACTTCCGCGGTGACACTGTTCCGATTCTACTCCCGGAAGACGAGGAGCTGTTCGATAAGGTCACATATACCTATTACGAACAGCTCAATGGTTATCGTTATCTGAAATCGCTGGGCATTGGGTATCATTTTTATCAGGGGCGCTATATCGATGCGATGAAGGATGTGCTGGATAATCGAAAGAAGACTATTATTCACATTCCTAATGTAAATAGTGGCGAAGCTGCGCTGCCGAAACATGAGGCAGTTGATCATATTCTTGATGCAATGGGGGATGTGCAGAAGCAAGATCTGAACACGGGAATTATCACAGTCAAGCGCAAAGATGGCTCGCTAATGAGAGTGGCCAACCTTGTCGACGATGGCCCAATACGCGCCTCAGTTATCGAGTATCTCCGCAACATTAAAGCATCAGATGAACTGGATGCCGTAATCGCCCTCGGTATGGCGAAAGAAGGTTTTGACTGGCCTTGGTGCGAGCACGTTCTGACTATTGGCTATCGTAGCTCTATGACGGAAATTGTTCAGATAATTGGTCGCGCGACCCGTGATGTGGAAGGGAAGGCTCATGCTCAGTTCACCAACTTGATCGCTCAGCCAGATGCTGAAGATGTGGATGTGAAGATATCGGTGAATAATATGCTCAAAGCGATCACCTTGTCGCTATTGATGGAGCAGGTATTAGCACCGACCGTCACCTTTAAACCGCGCTCGAAGATTGTCGAAGGTGAAACTGTTGAGCCTGGAACTATCATTATCAATGACGTAACTGCTCCTGTCTCTGATAAAGTTATCAAAATTCTGAATGGTGACAGCGATGACATCATTGCGACGCTGATCCAGAAGCCTGAGGTAGGAAAGTCTCTGGTAGGTGGTGGAGTACCGCCCGAGGTCATCAATGAGACCGAGCTGCCAAAAATTATTGAGACGAAATACCCTGACCTGACGCCGGAGGAGGTCGAGCAGGTCCGTGAGGGTGTTCTGACCAAGGTATTGATCGGCACCTCGGGCGGGTTGTTTGATGAGGCAGATTTGCCGGCGGACGCGGTGATCATTGAGTGTGGTAGCACTAGTGATGGTGCATGCTACGCGGTGGCGGAGACTGGCCAAAGTTACGTCACGCAGCCGAGCTCGATTTCTCAGCCTTCTGCTGCACCGGAGGGCAATCGTCAATTTGTGAAGATGGGCGATAAGTTCATCAACATCGACAACGTGACAATCGACTTGATCCATCAGGTCAACCCATTCCACGGTGCCTACGAAATCCTGTCGAAATCTGTGACCCCTTTGATGCTTAAGACGATTCAAGAGGTGGTTGCGGCAGGTCGCATCAACATGACCGAGGATGAGGCCGTGATCCTCTGGCCACGCATAGTAGCATTCCGACAAGAGAAAGGACGCGAGCCTTCCCTTACCGCGAATGACCCTATCGAAAAAAGGTATGCGGAAGGTCTGGAGTATCTGAAAAAACGTAAGCGCGAGAAGCTTCAGCAACAGCAAGTAGTCTGACGGGAGGCAACGGAATGTTCCTGAGTGGTAAAAAGCGTCGCGAACTTGATTCTCTGGATGACATTTTTGGCGCCTCTGATGAATTCGGCCTGCTCAACGTAAAGCCCCGGCCTGCGCCCCCTAGAAAAAATGATCTGATGGCTTCTCGGTTTGAAGAGATCAATCAGTTCATTGATCAGCATGGCCGCCTGCCATACGAGCACGGTGAAAACTTGTTCGAGAGACAAATGGCAAAGCGCTTGAAGGCGATCTTGGAGGGTAGCGATCACGCCACCCTAACCACTTTGGATCGGCATAGCTTGCTGGCCGTTTGCGAGCCAGTTCAAAATTTCATGTCTGCAGAACCCATCGCGCCCGAGGATGTGATGAGCATCGACGATATCTTGGGTGGTGATCACATGGGGCTGCTTGATGTCGGCGATATGAGTATCCTTGACATTAAACACGTACCGTCCGAAAGGGAAATTCCGGATGAGGTAGCGCAACGGACGAAATGTGAGGATTTCTGGCGGTTTGAATCGGTTTTCAGGAACCTACATACTGCCCTAAAAAGTGGGCGGGCGGAGTCCGTTCAATTTGCCGAAAACTGGCAGATCACCGCTGGCGATGCTTTCATTCTCAATGGCGTCATGTGTTTTGTGGATGAGGTTGGTGAAGAGCATGGCCGTGGAGAGCACAAGGATGCCCGATTACGTTTGATCTTCGAGAACGGCACTGAGTCGAACATGCTGCGGCGTTCGCTTGGTCGTGCCCTTTATATGGAAGAAACTGGCCGCCGCATCCTGCGTGATCGAGATGATGCTCTGGCTGAGTCTTTCCAAGACATCCGCCTGACCCACCGTGATCGGCGCACAGGCGTGGTATATATCGTCAAGTCGCTAAGCAATAACCCTGCTTTGGCGCAGTTCCCCCATCTGTACAAGATCGGGTACACCGAACTCACGGTAGATGAGCGCGTTCGTAATGCAGAGCGGGATATCGCGTTTCTGGAAAGCCCGGTACAGAAGGTAACGGAATTTGAGTGTTACAACATGAACCCACAGAGGTTCGAGTCCCTTGTTCACGGCTTCCTGGCTGTCCAGCGACTCAATGTGGATCTGGTTGGTAGGGATGGGGAACATTATCGCCCGCGTGAGTGGTTTGCTGTCTCTCTAGAGGTGGCAAGGGAAGTAATTAATCGGATCATTGATGGAACGATTACTCAATACCGTATGGATAATACGACAGGCCAGATGATCAAAAAAGATCGGCGATTATTATGAGGATAAAAATCCTATAAAATTACTTTGGTTTTTTCTCACTGAAGCAGTGCAGTCTTCAGAATAAGTAATTCAGGCAGGGGCGATCAGCGCCCCTATGCCTGTAGCGTTGAATTGAAAATATACTAAGCAGTCAGTGCCCATAGGCAAGAAAACCACAGATAGTCTGAATCCAATGGGCCGCTGAGCCAGAATCACCGCCATTTAGCTAAAATGTCGCTTGGAGTCGAATGAAAACTCGCGATCGATAAAATCCAGCGAGTAGATAGTCAACAATGTCCCGTGATTGGTCTTCAGTTCAAAGGCATGATCCAGGCGATTGATCATGCCTGGCAACTTCACGAATATGACCCTGCAGTCGTTCACCATCAGATATTGAAAATTTTCAGCAAAAAGCTTGGCGGTCTTTTCGTCCCCATTTCCAGCAGGCCACCATTTGGCTTTCTCAATTCTTGATTTCCGGGCTAGATCAAATTTGCGCGGTAGCCACCAGATAGGTTTAGGCACCTCATAGACTGCCAAGCTCTGGATGACCGTAGCGATTGCGCCAGGATTGAAATATACGAGCTGTACCAGGACCGAATCTTCCAACTGCTCTGAGCTGACAACATGAAAGTCATTCGTGCCGCTGCGATGCACTGCTCGCGTCAGCTGGTAGGAGGCGTTTTGGGTTAGGCCATTGCGAACGCTTATGCACAGCGCCGCAAAGCTCATGAGAAGAGTCAATCTTGAAGCATTATTGGTGAGAAACTCTAAAAAACTAGCCATTCCAAATCCTTTGCATACCCTTTGAGTGCGTAGCCCAGCACTAGCCACTCCTACTATCACACGATAGGCGAGGTTCGCCGGCAGGCACATCGAAACATCCAAGTTAGAACGTCTAGCCACTTGTGATGCTTGACCCTCAGGTCAGCAACTAGCGCTGCTGGGACTTATTTACTACCAGAGACCAGCTTCAGCTCAGGTGGCCGACCACCTGCCCTAATTTGGGGGGGGGCACCAGGCCGCGACACCATGACCGGAGCCAATCCGAATAGATTTGCGGCCAAATCCTCAGCATTGACATTCAGATCAGATGCAATGCTTTGAAGAGATGTGCCTTTATCTCGGGAATGGTTGAGTACTTTTTGAAGTACCTGAGAGGTTTCGCGCGGTGACGGGTCAATCTCGTTAGTTCGGGCACCCATGTTCGAGAACGCAATGCACAAGTCCCGATACACCCATTCAGTCAATATCCCTACCTTGTGAAGCCGGTAAGTGAGTGCCATAGCGGAGACATTCCAGTACTTCTTTGCTCTCAGTATGCCCGCTGTCGATTTACAACCACTTGCATACGCCAGGATGCTATCACGAGGCATGAGCAAAGCTGAGGCAAATGCGTTGGCCTCGGCCTCAACCTCCTTGCCTTTGTTCTCACCGTGGCGGTGAAGAACCAGGTGCCCGAGCTCATGGGCTGCATCGAATCGACTTGCCTCGCTCGATTTCTGGGTATTCAGAAAAACGAACGGCGTCGTGCCACGTCTCCAACAAGAGAATGCATTGACCTGCTTGGTTTCTTCGGCCAGCGAGAAAACACGTATGCCCTTAGATTCCAACAGATGGATCAGATTCTTGATCGGCCTATCGCCCAGCAGCCATTCAGCACGTACAACCATGGCAGCGGCCTCAGGATCCATACCGGAACAATCAGGCACCTCTGGCTTGGGAACGTTGAACCGAACATCAATCCAGTCAGCAAGGAGATAAGCGATACCTCCGGCAGCCAGAGCCCCGTCACGCTGCCCTGATGTCATGCGTGAAAAGGAGCGGAAGCTAGCATTCGTATCTGTGGGCGCATCGACGTCATGGCCCATAAAGAAGGCCATTGGAAATCGCAGGGCATTAGAAAGTCGTTCAAGGCTTTCAGAGGTTGGCTCTTGCGTACCATTTTCATACAGAGTCACGAGCTTACTGCTGAGCCCTGAGAGATCGGCGAGCAATTTCTTGGTCAGCCCCCGGCGCTGTCTCGCGAGGATTAGCCGGTTTGGGTTGAAATCGCTCAGTTCGGTCATGTTTTCGGAGTCACGGGGATGTCAATGTCTGGGCTCGAATCCGGGCCAGGAAGGTCGTTAGATTCGTCAATGTGAAGCGGCGGCATAATAAAGCGCGGAGCCCAACCGTCAACTCTTTCGTTTTCCCCCATGTTGACTGGTCTAGACAGCTCGTATTGCACAACCCGGTTCGGCAAATCTACGTGAAACAGCAGGATCCACAGGGTTTGCTGAGAATCACTTCCTGGGGTAAATCGCTGCAGCTCCTCACGATCCACAGGAAAGAGGTCTTGCTGCCCAGCGTTGTACGCGACACTGTTAGTCGTCTGCCGACCTCGTTTGTTCCGCGTCTGGGGTGTTCTGTTGGGGTTGCCCGTGTTTTCGTCACCGCACATCACGGTTATCGCATGCCTACCATCCGGAGAAACGATGCGTGGCTGGTTTTTTGGATCGTCCAAAACCCACCCTTGAGGCAGAGTCACGGAACGTAAAGTGCGGGTACCCTGAATCCAAGCCATGGTCCCACTGGACCCCTTGGGGTGCAGTGGGCTCGCGCTAATAAAGGCGCGGAAACACTCCAGCATTGTCGTCTTCAGATCCTGCTCCAGAATGCCAAACAGCTCTTGAATCGCCTGTTGAGGCGGCATTGCTTGAAACGCGAAATCATTACTAAGCATTGGAGGAGGACCTCAAGAGATTTCCAGTTATTCTACATCATTCGATGTGAAAAAAAAGGAAGTCGTATGATTCTGTCGCCCCGTCTGGCGGCTATGGAGCAATCGAATGGCTCCCTCACGACAGCTCGGGCCGGCATGCATGCTGATGACGATTGTTGCGTGCCCACAGCTCTGCCGGCCACTCTCCGCGCAAATGCCTACATGAGCAGCATGGTTGGTAGCCAAACCCTCCAGCAGTCCTAATGCCTCAAGAACTGAGCAAGGCGCCTATCAAGCATCTACAAGGCGGTGTAAAAGCAAATTGGTCCCGGCCAGTCTTTTGCATCGGGATAGGTCCGCGCTCATGGCTGGCTGCTTTCGGCTAAGAGCGAGACCTATAATTCACCAAACCTGCACGAGGCTCGATTGGTTTTGTCCTTATGTCTGAGTGGTTAAGGTCATGGGAGCGATAGTGTGCGTGCTATCATATAGCCACCCTGCCCCCAGAAATCTTTTCTGCCTTCAGGTAATCATCATGGACGATTTAGTCAAAACGCATTTGGATGTGTACCAAAGCTGGCAAAGCCATCTCTTCAATTTCAGTCTCGACGATCCAAAGACCAACGCACCTGGGCTGCGCAAGCCTCAACTGGCTGCGCTTTATGCCACTCTGGGGCACCTGGTTGTTGATCCCTCTTCGACCGCCACAGTGGTCATGCCGACCGGTACAGGGAAGACTGACACCATGCTCGCGCTGATTATCGCTGCGAGGATGGCAAGAACGTTGATCTTGGTTCCCTCGGACGCCCTCAGAACGCAGTTGGTGGGTAAGTGCACGGAGATGAAGACACTCCGTAACGTGGGGGCGGTATCGGACACTGCGCGAAATCCCATTGTTGCGGCCATCGATTCGAAGTTGTCAGAGGAGCAGGTTGCTGATTTGGTTAGCGCCAACATCATTGTGGCTACTCCCCAGGCCCTGCTGCTATTCGAAGACGCCGCTTTGGGTGCGCTGGTCAATATTTGCAGCCACCTGATGATCGACGAGGCTCATCACGTCGCCGCTGCTAGCTGGAATCGAATCAAAACCGCCTTCATCGGCAAACCGTGTATTCAGTTCACAGCGACACCATTCCGGGAAGATGGTCTGGCTCTGGCCGGTAAGATCATTTACAACTACCCGCTCCGGGATGCGCAGCTTGACGGCTATTTCAAAGGTATCGAGTTTCATCCGGTACGAGAATACAACCTCAAGCTGTCCGACCAGGCCATCGCAGACAAAGCTGTTGAGCTGCTCAGGGCTGACCTCAAGGCCGGGTATAACCATCTGATGATGGTGCGGGCCAAGTCACACAAGCGGGCATCAGACCTGTTTGAGATTTACAAGCAGCACCCCGACCTCACGCCGGTACTGATTCACAGCAATGTGCCGAATCAGGCGAGGGTGATGGCTGAGATTATCAAGAAGAAGCACCGGATCATCGTGTGCGTCGACATGCTTGGCGAGGGCTTCGACCTACCCGAGCTCAAAATTGCTGCCATTCATGACCAACACCAAAGCCCTGCCGTGACGCTCCAGTTCATCGGCCGGCTGACACGTGTGGACGCCGCCCTTGGTGATGCCAAGTTCGTGGCGAACATCGCTAACCAGAAGACCGATCACCAGATGGCTGACCTCTATAAGGAGAGTGCTGACTGGGGGGCAGTCATTCGCAATGTGAGTGAGAAAAAGGTTAGCCGGGAAATTCAGAAGGCAGACTTCACCGAGCAATTCGCTGACGGTGACGATGCCCAGGTAATCTTTGGGCTCAACCCGAACCCCAAAATCAGCGCCGTGGCGTATCACCTCTCTGTCAAAGACTGGACACCGCAGCGGGCACAGAGTCTGGATGGCCGGAAGGAGACACTGCAGTACTTTTCGATCAATGAGCAGGCCGATACCGTCATTGCCGTGACTCGGCGAGAGACGCTGGTTGGATGGGCTCAGACCGAAGAAATCGTCGATACCAGCTGGAATCTGTACATCGCGTTCTACGACAAAGCGCAGAAAATCCTCTTCATTCATACCTCGGGTGACGACACCCAGGCATCTCGCTTCCTGAACCTGGTGGCCAAAGACTCTCGGCGCATCAATGGTGAGCCGGCGTTCCGGACGCTCCACGACATCAAGCTGATGAAGCTGCAGAACGTTGGTCTGTCCCGCGCCCGGAAAGACCTGCGGTTTACGATGCATGTGGGGCGCGACATTAACCAGGTGATCAGCGATATCGAGAAAGGCAATGCGACAAAGTCGAACATCTTCGCCACTGGTTTTGAGGATGGAGAACGAACCACCGTGGGCTGCTCGCACAAGGGCAAGATCTGGGAGATGAACTCTTCTCCGATCAACTACTGGGTCGAGTGGTGCAAGCGGATGGCGGTCAAACTCAACGACAACACCATCGACCCTGGTGACGTCCTCAAAAATGTCATGCGTGCCGACCAAATCAAGGGCAAATGGCCAGAGGGGCTGTTCTACGCCGACTGGCCTGTGTCGATCGCGATCGAAAACGAGCAAAGGATCTCGCTGTATTTTCAGGGAGAGACTTTCAACCTGCTGGATGTCGAGCTTGGTAAGCCTGAGTATAGCGATGCACGAACGCTGGAGATCCCTGTCTTGGTCGCAGGTAACGATGGCAAAGAGCGTCGCCTCACTACTATCGCCATCAAATTGCTGGTGGATGGGTACAAGACCTCCTGCCCAGGTGTGAAGATCCTTTACCCCCACGAAGTACCACTGGATTCTTACCTGGATGAAGAGCCGCTGGTACTGCTCAGAGTCGACGGCTCCATGGTGCAGGGCAACTACCGTCAGTACTCGCTTAACAGTATGGATGTAAAACTGCCAGCCGGTTTGCTCGAAACCTGGGACTGGGGAGCGACGAAAATCCATCAAGAGTCCATGCGTGCGGAGCAACGCAAGGATTCAGTACAAGGGTTCACTTTCGATAAGATCGCTGATGATTACTCAATCGTGTTCAACGATGACGGCAAAGGCGAAATCGCTGACCTAGTGGCCATTCGAGAAAACCAGGACGCTATATACGTCGACCTATATCACTGCAAATTCTGTCCTATGACGGATGGTGTGGCTGCCCCGGGAGCGCGCGTCGCCGATGTCTATGAAGTATGCGGGCAGGCGTCCAGGTCGGTAAAATGGCTGTACACCGCCGATAAGTTCTTCAACCGATTAATGGATCGCTACCAGCAGGGACTGCTGAAGGACTTCGATAGAATCCTGAAGGGCACGCCCCAGCAGCTGGAGATCCTGCGTAATAAATGCCACGACCATGAACTGATCTTCAAGTTTGTGATCGTACAACCTGCGATCTCAGCGAAGAAGGTGTCGAAAGAGCAACTGGCCGTCCTGGGGACGAGTTACTCATACATCAAGAGCATATCGGGCTCGGACATCAGAGTCATAGTTAGCCCTTGATTGATTTACACCAGCGGAATTGCAGCTATTTCCGCTGGTGTCATGCCATGATCCACGCTTATCATACCTACTTTGCTTTTGCCAATATATGGCTTGCGGTAGCCTGAAATGTCTTAAATTTTAAAGGTGCTCGATGACCGCTTCTGGCCGAAATTTTTCTGTTGTGATCATCCACAATAGTTTGATTGCGGTCGGTCACGATAGGGCTGCCTTCTCTCAAAGATCGAACGCCCAGGTATCTAGGGTTGTAAGCCCATTGTGCTCACTTAAAATGTAAAATAAGTTACGGCAAGGACGAAGTTCGCCCATAGCTATCCATAGAGGTATTGATCTTTGTTAATCATCTAAGGTGTTTCGCTGAGTGCATGTCTGATCAGACTTTGCCAGCTTCCAAAAATATAACCATCGTAAGCGGAGAAAAAAGCACGCTCTTTTGCTTGGTAGCCCTCGTATGATAGGGCGTCGTTGAATTCACGAGGGTTAAGGCTTTTTTGTCTGGGCGCTGAGCTTGATATAACACAATGCATTAGCCAAGACACTTGATCGTCTGGCATTACCCTAACCAATCCGATCCCTTGGTTTCTTGCGTAAGAAATCGATCCGCTTTGAAATGAATTTCTGGTAGCTATAACGCCTTTTACGTTTTTTCCTGCAATTTGGTCTAACTTTGCTTTGAATTCTTCTACGTCATCGACTGGTACGCTGTGGTTGTAGTTTTTACATTCGCATACCCACAGCAATGCATAATTTTCGGCTTCCGGTGGCCATACCTCAATTGAAATGTCTACTACAATATCTTTTTCTCGATCTTTGGAGTAGTAACCTTTTTTTTGGAAGATTTTTGCGGAAGAAGGAATGATTCCAAGACGTCCTTCGATTAGTTCTTTTTGTAGAAGATTGAAGACTTTATTCTCCAGGGCATTTCCTTTTGCTACAGAGTCCATGTGGCTTTCCAATTATTGCTGGTCATATAGGTTGATAAGTTTCACTTGAATCATTTAGCTTAGCGCGTTCTTTGCTTAAAGCTTCACAAGCGATGGCCGCTAAAGGACGCATGTTAAAGAAAGTTCTGTATTGCCATTATGTCTAGCGGTTGGTGAAGTTAATTAAGGGGATCTGATTGAACGCCTAGCTACTGATTCCTGTATTAGCTAATTATCGCACATTTAGAGTCCATGATTTCTCAAGGCGTCGAACGAGAAGCCGCGCTGTCAACAGGTAGTAGTATCGAGTCGCTGCGCATCGCCCAGCTAGTCGGTGGTCAAGAAACCAATTCACATGTTTTTTCTGCCAAGCCCAAGGTGCCTCCAGCTGCCAGCGTTCAGATATCTCAGCTTGGATGAGCTTTGCTTGCCGTAAATGGCGCTGCCTGGTTGCGTACGAACCCGTCAGCACTCCAGCCAAGAACAGCTCCATATCGAATGGCTTTCTCATATCCGCCCTCCAATGTAGGCAGCAACCACGTCGAGCCGACCATGCCCAAGCTCATAGCTGATTTGCCTCCGGGCCTGACGAGCTAGGTTCCTATCTGCCTGGCTACATTGGCCCCCATTGATTGGTGCGAGGTGTTGGGTGATCTGCTCGTAGCGCTCACAAGCATAAGCAGCTCGTAATTCGTGAAGACCTTTTAGGTTGTACGCCTGGAGGATGCAGCGGGCAGGGCGGACGATTTTCTGCAATACATCCAGGTAGCTTTCGTTTGGTGCAATCAAGTTTCGGCTACCCGCAGGCGAAATCTGGCGTGCAAACTCAAGTGCATCTCGAACATGGCCGTCTACCGGAATCCAACGCGGCGCCGAGGCACCGGCGCGACCGCCTTTGGTGCCATCCTGAATGTTAAGCCTTCCTAGGCCATCAGCCTCACGGCTAAGCCGTGGCAGGTCAGCCAAGATGGCCTCACGCAAGCGCATGCCGATGGCTCGCGCCAACAGAACAATCGCAGCGGCTCGTAGCTGATGATGGCCGCAAAGCGCATCGACGATCTGTTTAACCTGTTCGCGATCTTGTCCCTGCGGCACCGATTGACGAACCCCGGTGCGCTGCATACCCAACGCCTTGCTCGGACTTGGCAATTTCACATACTGATCACCGCGAAGCGCCGCCATGGTCCTGTTAACGCTGGATAGGCGGTTTTGTGCGGTGCTAACAGCAAGGTCACCGCGCCTAACCACGTCGCGTAGATACGCCGCATAGTCCGCCAACACCTCCCGATCAATCTGCCGCGCATCATTGATACCCGGCCCCTGTTCTGAGCGGCACCATTTGACGAATGCCTGCCACCGATCACAGTGTGCTTTGACCGTGCCGTAATGACCGCCACCGAACATGTCTTTCAACGCTTGCGGCCCTGCGTAGCTCAATTGCCTGCCGTAACCAAAATTACGACCATCGCGTCTACCCACCAATGCCATGTCAGTCACCTCATCATCCGATCTCCGATCCTCGCCCCACGTCATCCCGCCAAGAATGCTGAGTGTTATCAGGGATCAAGGCCCCTGCGACCTGTGGGGAATGTCCTCTACGCTGGACTGGCGGCTCCTTACGACCGGGAGCAAGGGCATCTCATGATCTGGCCTCCTGAGCACCGTTACCGGTGGGCGGGTGGAGGCAGCATTGGCTGACGAGACCAGCGCCTGGAGATCCTGAGCCACGAGCAAGCAGCGATGCGATGACCGGGGCATGCCTGACTGTCAGTCAGGTGCAGTCCATTCCTTGGTCTGCGGCACCATCATCTGCATGGCTGTTGCTGGTGACATCGGCGTTTGTCACGCCGATTGTCACGAGGGGGATTGCCGCAAAGCCATATGCGATCTGGGCTGCAGCAGTGTTAGGAGTGCCCGTCTCTTTCCAGAGAAAGAGACGGGCACAGGTTGGCGCAATATTCGGCCAAGCGGATAGGTTGCTGCAGGGCAGCGCAATAGGAAGTGTCGTCTGGCGCACGAGGGCCATGATATGTAGTTGGCATCCATCACCGGGGAGGTGACCAGGCGAGCTGCCGGATGCGAATCGCCCTTGGGGAGAACCACCGCGGGAGCGGCGTGACCTTTAAGGTTCGGGTCACCTGGGGTGCTGTCATCGACAGCGCTTGCACGGCCAGTTCTACGCCTGTGGATAAACCCGGTCAAGGGCCTACATTCGGCGCTCTTGGGGACGTGAAAAGCGGTTATCCATTGGTGGAATTCCGTGGTAAATCCCGGACAACATCGTGGCTTTTAGCTCTTCAAAGTGAGGTCCATCCAAACAGGGCGGCTTTGCAGCCCTGTTTGGATGGACCCGCGCTGAGAAGCGGATGAGCGAGGCTGCTCGCCCTGAATCTTGAGCGCTCATTTGCTGTCGCCGCCGTTATTGCGCTTGTACAGCGCTAGCGGATCGGCACCACGTTTTTGTCTCTGACTTGGCCGTATGCTGAGGCAAGCAGGCTGCCGGTGGCGGCTTTCTGAATGTACTCACTCCACCAAGCCATCATCGGGCGCCGGCGCTCGATGTAGTCGGCTCGGTTGTAGGCGCTGCGCACCTCATCCTTGTCGACATGCGCCAGTGCGACCTCAATGAGCTCCGGGTCCCACCCATGTTCATTCAAGATGGTGCTGGCCATCGAACGCATGCCGTGGCTGACCAAGCGATCTTGGAAGCCCATGCGTTTCAACGCCATGTTCGCGGTCTGGCTATTGGCGTGGGTGCGTGGATTTCTGTCTGCCGGGAAGACGTATTCGCGATGGCCGCTATGAGTCTTCAATGACTCCAACAGTGCGACAGCGTGATCACTCAACGGGATGCTGTGTGGGCGGCGCTTTTTCATCCGCTCTGCTGGGATTGTCCAGACACGCCTTTCAAAGTCGATGTCTGCCCAGCGAGTAGTCGCCGCCTCGGCGGGGCGAGTCATCGTGTGCAACTGCCATTCGATCAGACAGCGGGTGGTGCGTTTGATGCTGGCGTTTGCGATCTCCAGCATAAGCTCGGGGAGCTCTTCGGGCGGAAGCGCTGCCATGTTCTCTTTCTTGGGCTTCTTGAATACTGCCCTGATACCGCTGAGCGGGTTGGCGAAGATCAGGCCGGAGTTTACGCCGTAGGTCATGATCTCGTTTAACCGCTGGCTGAGACGCTTGACCGTTTCCAGGCTGCCTTTCGCTTCGATTGGACGAAGCAATGCGATCACCATCGGCGCGGTGATTTTCACCAGTGGTGTCGTCCTCAAGTCGGGGAACACGTGCAACGTGAGCGACCGCCAAATGTCCTCGGCATAGGCCGGGGTCACCGAGTCTTTCTTGAGCTCGAACCAGGCGGTGGCCACGTTCTCAAAGGTGTGTTCCGTTTCTGCACGCTTGGCTTCATTCAGCGTATTGCGCTGCACCTTCGGGTCAATGCCCTGCGCGAGTAGCTCACGCGCATCGACTGCCATCTTTCGTGCGTTCGCCAGTGACAGTTCGGGATAGGTCCCGAAGCCGATGTTGATGCGCTTCTTGGTCACCGGTTCACGGTAATTGAAATTCCACAGCAATGAGCCGTTGCTGCGTACGCGGAGCTGCAAACCGTCACCATCCGTGAGGACGTAATCCTTGGACGCGGGTTTGACTCCCTTGAGCTGTCGATCGGAGAGGCGGAGGTTTTGAGCAGGCATGAGATTGTCCTCAGGCACTGATTCGGTATTCCAAAGATTAGCACCGGACGGACTGGAATACCGTCTGGAATACCCGAATGGCTGGAACTCAAAAACTCTCAAAAGACCGCAAAAGCGCTGGAGGCCGCGTATTTGCTGGGTTTTAGGCACAAAAAAAGACGTCCGTGGACGTCTTTGTTTGGTCATTTGGTGGAGCCGGGGGGATTTGAACCCCCGTCCGCCAGTACTCCGCTGTCGGTACTACATGCGTAGCCGTGTCTATTAAGTTAACCCTCAGCGACCCGACGGGCAGGGTGCTTTGGGCGAGTTGTGTAAGTTTTAGCCGCTTCGTCCACAACGTACTGCACGGCGATTCCGTTCTATATGACAATCACTTTGGGTTTACGGACATCCCCTAATGATTGCTGGACCCGAAGGTACCAGAAGCTCAGGATCTAAGGCTGCTTACGCAGCGATAGCGAATTCCTGGCCGTAGGTTTCGTCATTGGCAACTATAGAAGTTGCAACAGTGGATTTACGAGTTCTGTTACCAACTCGGCATGCACCTAAAGTTTCGCAACCGGCGTCGAATCCTAAACGGCCCCGAACCTGTCGTTTCGTGAATCTGCTGAAGCGACAGGCGTTTGCAGTGTACGCCAATCTGCGGCTGAGGCCAACCCGAAGGTTGGCCTGCCCGTTCGGTCACTTGTTGGTGCCGTCAGTGGCCTTTCTGATTTCGAGGATGGTTTGCTGGGTTTCAGCAACGCAGTCATCAATTTTTCCTTCTTTTTTGAGCTCCCGTGCCCTCCTTACGCTGTCTGTCGCACGGCCATTGAGATCGGGTGATGACTGATATTGTGTTTTGGCATTCTCGATGGTTTGGATATTGGCTTCGCACAGGCTGTCCGGCTTCTCTGCGGCGAACGAAGTGGAGGCCATCATCGAGGCGGTAATGAACAGACCTAACAGTGCAGAACGTTTCATATGTATCTCCTTGAACTGAGGATCCAGGCTTCGTTGGCCGTCAGACGGGCAACCGAATGGAGGAAAAGCCCCGACGTTCGGGGCTTGTTCTGTGGACTGCCGTCGCGCTCAAGGGTTCTATTTTTCTTTAAATCCGCCTCGCCTGAGTCACCCGATCCACCAGGTAGACCAGTCCGTGGTAGTCGATTTCGCCATGGTGCGTAAGACCGATCTCACAGGTGCGGCTGGTGGAAATCCCTTCGCTGCACGGTTGGACCGCATCTTTCAACGTGCGTAATGCATGCGCGTTCAGCTCCGGTGTGGTGAAGCCTTTGTCGCCGGCAAAACCGCAGCAGTGGATGCCTTCGGGGATGACCACGTGCTTGCTGCATTTGCGCGCCAGGTCAATCAGCGCCTGGCTTTCGCCCAGGTGTTGGGTGCTGCAGGTAACATGGACGGCGATGGGGGCTTCCTGCGGTGTGAAGTCGAGGCGCTCCATCAGGTGGGTGCGGATGAAGCGCACCGGGTCGTACAAATCCAAACGCACATCGCCAAGGTCTTGGACCAGCCGCAACGTGCATGGGCTGGTGTCGCAGTAGATCGGGTCGAGTCCGCCGCGACTGGCGTGCAGCAGTGCACCGAGCAGTTCCTGGCGCTTGTGTTCGGCCTGTTCGGCGTAGCCTTTGGAGGCGAATGGCTGGCCGCAGCAGAGGCTGTCCACGTTGTCTGGGATGACCACTTGATAGCCGGCCTTTTCCAGCAGGCCGCGAGTTTTGTCGTACAGCGACATCTGCTCCTTGTCCTGTGCCGCCGGGCCCATGACGCGGGAGACGCACGCGGCCAGGTAGACCACTCTCGGCCGTTCGTCCGATGCGCTAGGGCTGAAGCGGATGGCGCTTTCCGGTTGCGGCATGGCGTTGGTCCACTGTGGGACCTTGCCTTTGGACAGTCGGGTCAATGATGCCGAGAGTTTTGCCAGGCGTGGCGCTCCCAGCAGCATGCGTGCGCCGTTGGCCACATGTAGGGTAAAGCGTGCGCCTTGGAGGGCGGTGGCGAAATTTCCTTCAGCCCAGTTGGCGATTTTCGTGTTCTTCGCTTCACGGCTGCGAAGTTTTTTCACCAGCTCGCCGGTATTGATGCTGACCGGGCAGCGTTGCGCGCACAGGCCGGTGGCGGCGCAGGTGTCGATGCCGTGGTACTGGTAGGCTGCTTCAAGTTCCGATGTGTCGATGCCCGAGCGTTTTTTCGCCTGGATGTCGCGCCAGATCACGATGCGTTGGCGCGGGCTCAAGGTCAGGTCCTTGGAGGGGCACACCGGCTCGCAGAACCCGCACTCGATGCACTTGTCGACGATCTCATCGGCGGCCGGCAGTGGTTTGAGGTGCTTGAGGTGGATCTGCGGATCTTCGCTGAGTATCACGTCCGGGTTGAGGATGCCGTTGGGGTCGAGCAGGCGCTTGAGTTGCCACATCAGTTGGTAGGCATCGTGGCCCCATTCCAGCTCGACGAACGGCGCCATGTTGCGTCCGGTGCCGTGTTCGGCTTTCAGCGAGCCACCGAACTCCACCGCCACCAATTGGGCCACGTCGTCCATGAACGCCTGGTAGCGTGCGACTTCATCCGGGTTGTTGAAGCCTTGGGTGAAGACGAAGTGCAGATTGCCTTCCAGTGCGTGTCCGAAAAGGATCGCTTCGTCGTAGTGATGTTTGTCGAACAGCTCGATCAGGCGATTCACGCCAATGGCCAGTTGCTCCACCGGGAAGGTTACGTCCTCGATGATGACCGTGGTTCCGGTTTTGCGTACCGCCCCAACGGCGGGGAAGGTGTCCTTGCGGATGGCCCAGAGCCGAGCGTTTTCCTTTGGGTCTTCGGTGAAGTCGACCTGTTTTTCCACTGGGAACGCGGCCAGCGAACCCATGATCCGCGTCAGTTGTTCCTGTAGGAGTGACGAAGAGGCGGCGCGGGATTCGATCAGCAGGGCGCAGGCATGGGGCGACAGATGTTGTACGAATTCGGGCATGCCCGGCTTGTCCTGCACCGAACGCAGGCTGCGCCGGTCGAGCAACTCCACGGCCGATACCGGCTGGCTTTTCAGCACGGTGACCGCGTTGCAGCAGGTTTCCACATCCGGGAATACGATCAGTGCCGACGCCTTGTTCGGATGGTCGATGACGGTGTTGTAGGTCACCGCACTGATAAAGCCGAGGGTTCCCTCGGAGCCCACCAGCAGATGGCTCAGGATATCCACAGGGTCGTCGAAATCCACCAGGGCATTGAGTGACAGGCCGGTGGTATTTTTCAGACGATATTTGTGGCGGATTCGGGCGGCCAGTTCGGCGTTGGCGCGGGTCTCGCGACCTAGGGTCGCCAGGCGTTCCAGCAGGTCGCCATGGCGGGTGCGAAAAGCTGTCACGCTGGCCTCGTCCTCGGTATCGAGGCGGGTCCCGTCAGCCAGCACCAGACGAATGCCGGCCAGGGTGTGATAGGTGTTCTGCGCAGTGCCGCAGCACATGCCGCTGGCGTTGTTGGCGACGATGCCGCCGATTTTGCAGGCGTTGATCGAGGCTGGGTCCGGGCCGATCTTGCGCCCGAACGGGGCTAGCCAGGCGTTGGCCTGGGCGCCGATCACGCCGGGCTGCAAGCGAATCTGTGTGCCTTGGTCGCGAATCTGCCGAGCGTTCCAGTTATCCCCCAATACGATCAGCACCGAGTCGCTGATCGCTTGCCCGGACAGGCTGGTGCCCGCCGCGCGGAAGGTGACGGGCACCCGCTCGCGCTGGGCGAGTTGCAGCAGCGCCACCACTTCGTCTTCGCTTTCGACCCGAACCACCAGTTTCGGAATCAGCCGATAGAAACTGGCGTCGGTGCCGAAGGCCAGGGTCGACAGAGGATCGTCGAAAAGGCGTTTCTGGGGGATCAGTTGGCGTACGTCGCGTAGGAAAGAGGCCGGAAGGGTCATTGGTCCTCCAGGATTAATACCACCAGGTCTTTCGGACCGTGGGCGCCGTAGGCCAGGACTTGTTCGATGTCTGCGGTTTTCGACGGGCCCGACACCAGCAGGGCGTTGGTGGGCATGCCTTGGGCCCATTCGAATTCCTGCTGCACTTCGTAGAAGTTGTCGCGAATCTCGCTGGCCTTGAGCAAGGCGAAATGCACCGGCGGGACCAGGCTCATCAGCCGCGGTTCTTCCCGCGTCGGCCAGAGAATCAGGCTACCGGTGGCGGCGATGGCGCCGAGGGTTCCGGTCAGGCTGGCGGGCGTGTCGTTGAACAGTTCGCCTTTCCATTCTTCGACCGGTCGGTCGTAGGCCTTGAGCGTTGGCAGGTCCGGATTGTTCGCCCAGAACTGTGTGATTCTTTTCCCGTGGGGCGTGGTCGGGGCGATGAGCAGGCTTGGCAATTGACGATCGCGCAGCAGCTGCGCCAATAGCGCCGGCCAGCCTTCGCCGGATGTCAGGTGGATTTCGGTGTGCACCGCCTCCATTAGCTTGCGTAACTGCTGGATGCGTTCCTCGGGTGCGTAGCGATAGGTTTGCGTCACCAGCTCGACGTTGTAGGTATCCGCAACGGGCGTGGTGCCTGTCAGGCTTTTGCGCAGCTTGGCGAGGATATTTTCCTTGGCGCTCATCGACGGTCTCCCTGTTGATCCAGGTGTTCGCGGGCCAGGTCATGCAATGAGCGGGCGGCGGGTTTGGGGGCGCTGTGGTTCTGGGTCCATGGGCCGACGTTACGGGGCGTCAGGGCGCGCAGGCGTGTGGCAAGAAAACCAAATAGGCGATACAGCCGCGGCGAGCTGTTGAGCCACGCCCAAGTGTTCCAGATGAAGCGTTCCTTGGACGAATACTTGCTGCCCTGGCCGCGCATCACCTGATGGGGGCTGTCCGGCGCCTTGACGTTTTCTTCCCGCAGCCGCCGCAGCAAGGCCGGAATCGGAATCTTCACCGGGCACACTTCACCGCAGGCGCCGCAGAGCGAAGAGGCGCTGGGATGGTCCGGTACCTTGGCCAGGCCAACCATGTGCGGCGTGATGATTTTTCCGATAGGCCCCGGGTAAACCTCGCCGTAGGCATGACCGCCGATTCGGGTGTAGACCGGGCAATGATTCATACAGGCGCCGCAACGAATGCAGTTCAGGGTCTGGCGCAGTTCGCTGTCGGCAAACGCTTGGCTGCGACCGTTATCCAGCAACACCAGGTGCACTTCCTGGGGGCCGTCCAACTCGTGCGACTTGCGTGGTCCGGAGATCATGTTGACGTAGGTGGTAATCGGCTGGCCGAGGGCCGAGCGGGTCAGCAGCGAGAGCAGCGGCACGACATCGCGCAGGTTCTCCACCACTTTTTCGATGCCGGTCACGGCGATGTGTACGGGCGGCACGGTGGTGGACATCCGCCCGTTGCCTTCGTTTTCGACTAGCAACAGGGTGCCGGTTTCGGCAACGGCAAAGTTGACGCCCGAGACGCCGACATCAGCCTCGAAGAATTTCTGTCGCAAGACTTTGCGACCGATCTGAATGAGTTGGTCGACGTCCTTGGTGTACTCCACGCCGAGTTTGTCGTGGAACAAGGACGCGACCTGGCCGGCATTCTTGTGGATCGCCGGCATAATGATGTGTGAAGGCTTCTCGTGATCGAGCTGGACGATGTATTCCCCCATGTCGGATTCGAGACATTCAATGTCCCGAGCCTCAAGGAAATGGTTCATCTCCATCTCTTCGCTGACCATCGATTTGCCCTTGATCACTTGCCGCGCCTCGTGAGCGCGGATGATCGAGAGGACGATGCCATTGGCCTCGTCCACCGTCTCCGCCCAGTGCACTTTCACACCGTTGCGGGTCAGGTTGGTTTCAAGTCGCTCGAGCAGGTCGGGCAGCTTGGATAACGCACGGGCGCGAACGGCATTGCCGAGCACCCGCAGGTGTTCCCTTTCGTGGGCATCGCTGAAGGACGTTGCCCGTTTGGTCATCAGTGAATCCATCGCACTGCGAAAGTTGTTTCGCAGTTGCGTGTCGTCCAGGGCCTTGTGGGCTCGGGCGCGAAAATCCTCTTGTACCTCTACGGCCGGAATCAGCGTGGGCGTGCTCATGCGACACCTCCGGTACGCTGCCAGAGGAAGCTTGCCAGATGCTGGCCGCGCAGCGCCTCCTGCTGTTTTTCCAGCGCGCCGTTGATGTTCATCAGGCAGCCGCAGTCGGCACTGATAACCTGATGCGCGCCGGATTCCTTCAGCGCCCGGGTCTTGTCGGCCACCATCGCGCCGGAAATATCCGGCATGCGCACGCTGAATGTCCCACCAAAGCCACAGCATTCGCTTTCATGGCTATGCTCGACACGTTCCACATTGCCCAACTGCGCCAACAGGGCGCGGCCATGCAGGTGGGTGTTCATTTCACGCCGTGCCGAACACGACGTGTGCAGGGCGACCTTTACCGGCGCGCCACTGTCGTTCAACCGCACCTTGCAGACAAACAGCAGGAACTCGGCCAGTTCATAGGTCCGGGCCGCCAGGGCCTGGACTTGCTTGAGCGTTTCGGGCTCATCCTTGAACAGATCGGCGTAATGCTCACGCAGCATCCCGGCGCAGGAGCCCGACGGAACCACCACCGGATAATCATCGGCAAACAAGGCCAGTTGCGCTCGCGCCACCGTCCGCGCCTGTTCGGTGTACCCCGAGGTGTAGGCCGGTTGGCCGCAGCAACTTTGCCCTTGCGGGTAATCCACCCGGATCCCCTCACGCTCCAGCAGACGGATCGCATCCATCCCGGCTTCGGGGTAGAACAGGTCCACCACGCAGGTGCCGAACAGGTAGACCCGTGGCGGTTTCTCGCTGGGGTACTGCCGAGGCTCGGGCAATGGTGGCGCGACTCGGGTCGCGTTCGGCACGGCGTTGTAAAAAAGCTCGCTCATCAGGCGTGTCTCCGGGTGGTCCCGGTTATCCGTCCGCTGAGGCCGCTGAATATAAAGAGCAAATCTTTCAGCAGCCTTGCAGACCCGGTAATCGATAGCGAACGCCGATGCAGGGATCGGCGTCGGTTCTTTCGGTATTTCTTGTAGGACTCAGTGCACCAGCATGCCAGTGAACCAGTAGGCCTGGGCCAAGGTGATCAGGCCGACGATCGTTGCAAAGAATAGGCTGTGTTTGAGGGTGAAACGGAACAGATCCGATTCCTTGCCCACCAGCCCGGTCGCCGCACAGGCCACGGCGATCGATTGCGGTGAAATCATCTTGCCGGTTACGCCACCGCTGGTATTCGCCGCGACGAGCAAAGTGTCGTTGACGCCGATCTGGTGTGCGGTGGTGGCTTGCAGCGAGCTGAACAGGGCGTTGGACGACGTATCGGAACCGGTCAGGAATACCCCCAGCCAACCCAGGAACGGCGAGAAAAACGGGAACGCTGCGCCGGTGCCGGCCAGCACCAGAGCCATGGTCGAGGACATGCCCGAATAGTTGGTGACGAAGGCGAACGCCAACACCATGCCGATGGAAAGGATCGGCCACCGCAGCTCGAAAAAGGTTTCTTTGAAAGTGGTAAGACCAGTCTTGAGGTTGATTTTCAGCACCAGCATCGAGATCAGCGCCGAAAAGAAAATCGCCGTACCGGTGGCGGAAATCGGGTCCAGCTTGAACACAGCAGGAATGGCCGTGGGGTTGACCACGATCGGCGCGACCTTGACCACCATCTGGTCCAGGTGCGGGATGGCAAAGTTGAACACCCAGGCGTACATCGCGCCGCCTGCGGCGAACATCGCCTTGAACGGTTTCAGGGTCCAGATCGTCACCAGCACGGTGAGGATCAGGAACGGCGACCAGGCCTTGAAAATCTCCCCCAGGCTGTAGGGCGAAGCCACGGTGCTGCGCGGTTGGCCGAAACCGCCGACGCTGGCGGTGATCGTTGCGCTGGAAGTGGCGCCGGCAATCTGCGCACCGGCGGCGCGCTTGGGCTGCCAGACTTTCAAGAACAGGGTCAGCGAGATCAGGCTGGCCAGGGCCGAGGTGATGTCCGGCAGTTCCGGGCCGATGAAGTTGGAGGTGAAGTATTGGGTGATGGCGAAGCTCAGGCCCGCTACCAATGCGGCCGGCCAGGTTTCCCGCACGCCGCGCAGGCCGTCCATCATGAACACCAGCCAGAACGGTACGAACAGCGACAGCAACGGCAGTTGGCGACCGGTCATGGCGCCGATCTTGAAGGCGTCGATCCCGGTGACCTGACCGGCCACGATGATCGGGATGCCCAGTGCGCCGAATGCCACTGGCGCGGTATTGGCGATCAGACACAGGCCTGCGGCATACAGCGGGTTGAAGCCCAGGCCGACCAACAGGGCGGCGGTAATCGCCACCGGTGCACCGAAGCCGGCGGCGCCTTCCAGGAATGCACCGAAGCAAAAGCCGATCAGCAACACTTGCAGGCGTTGGTCATCGGTAATCGACAGCACCGAGCTGCGGATGACCTCGAACTGGCCGCTCTTGACCGTCAGTTTGTAGAGGAAAACCGCGGCGACGATGATCCATGCGATGGGCCACAGGCCATAGGCGAAGCCATAGCCGGCGGCGGCGAAGGCCATGTCGGCGGGCATGTTGAAGCCGAAGATTGCCACGGCAATGGCCAGGGCCAGGGTGATGCTGCCGGCCACATGGCCTTTGAGGCGAAACACCGCCAGGGCCAGGAAGAAAAATACGATGGGAATAACAGCCGCGAGAGCGGACAAGCCAAGACTGCCGAGCGGGCTGTAGAGCTGTTGCCAGGTTTGCATGTGGGTGGGCCCCTAATTGTTGTTGGTCAGGCACTGGTCAGCGTATTTGGTTAATTGGTAAGACCAATTTACAAGCGCTGTCGGCTAGGGTAAAAGCCTTGGTTGTGATGTGTCAATTTGCCGCCCGCAAAACTTTCGTCGAATAAGCGGTGCAGAGGGTCTCTGATCCGTTTGCAGATCCCGCTTTTGATGCGTGTCGACAAGGCCCGGATAGGCCAGAATAGAGAGCCCGGCGAGCGGTCGGGATGGTGGAGAGTCGAGTTATGGGGTTTGATCAGATTCGTCAGCGCCGTTTGTCTGACGATATTGTCGAGCGGCTTGAAGGAATGATCCTTGAGGGCACGCTGAAATCCGGCGAACGGCTCCCGGCCGAGCGAACCCTGGCCGAACAGTTCGGCGTGTCACGCCCATCGTTGCGAGAGGCGATCCAGAAGCTCACGGCCAAGGGTTTGTTGGTCAGTCGCCAGGGCGGTGGCAATTACGTCGTGGAGTCACTGGGGTCGACGTTCAGCGATCCTTTGCTGCAACTGTTGGAAAGCAATCCCGAGGCGCAACGCGACTTGCTGGAGTTTCGGCATACTCTGGAAGCATCCTGTGCTTATTACGCAGCGTTGCGCGCCACGGATGTAGATCGTGAGCGACTGACGGCGGCGTTCGAGCAATTGCAGGATTGCTATTCGCGCCATGAAGAGGTGAGTCGTGCGGAGGAGGGGGCGGCCGATGCCCGGTTCCACCTGGCGATTGCCGAGGCCAGTCATAACGCGGTGCTGCTGCACACCATCCGCGGCTTGTTCGACCTGCTCAAGCGTAATGTCGTCACCAACATTGGCGGGATGTACAAGCAACGCAGCGAAACCCGCGACATGCTGATCAGCCAGCACCGGGAGTTGTATCAGGCGATCATGGATGGGCATGCCGAACAGGCGCGGGAAGTGTCCAGCCGACATATTCTGTATGTGCAAGAGGTGCTGGAAGAGGTGCGTCAGGAAGTGCAGCGCGTGGCGCGTGCCGAGCGGCGTAAAGGGATGTAGCTATAAAAAACTGTGGGAGCGAGCATGCTCGCGATTGCGGTGGGCCAGTCAAATCAATATTACTGACTCACCGCCATCGCGAGCAGGCTCGCTCCCACATGGGTTCTTGCGCGGGCTAGTCTTCCTTGCCCTTGTTCCGCACGGCCCGCTGCAGCTCGCGACCGGCGTCGCGTTCGCGCTCGGTATCGCGCTTGTCGTATTCCTTCTTGCCCTTGCCCAGCGCAATCTCGCACTTGATCAAGTGCTTGCTCCAGTACAGCGACGTGCAGACGCAGGTGTAGCCCTTCTGCTGGACGCCCGCGAAGAGCTTTTCCAGTTCGCGCTTGTTGAGCAGCAGCTTGCGCGAGCGCACCGGGTCGGCAATCACGTGGGTGCTGGCGGTGGTCAGCGGCGTGATATGACTGCCCAGCAGCCAGGCCTCGCCGTCCTTGAGCAGCACGTAGCTGTCCACCAGTTGCGCCTTGCCGGCACGCAGGCTCTTTACTTCCCAGCCGGCCAGGACCATGCCAGCTTCGAACCGTTGTTCGATGAAGTAATCGTGTCGCGCCTTTTTATTTTGCGCGATGGTCCCTGTGGGGTGTTTCTTCTGTTTAGCCATAGGGGCGGCATTATAGGCAGTTGCGCGCGTGTCGGCTACGGTGAAGCGGTGTGCTTGAGCACCTTGAGTGAATCCCGGACAATGCGGCCTCTTTTTTGAACGCTTGGGCGTGATCACGATGTCGACAGACAAGGTTTCTGTCCACGGCAGTTGGGCTAGCCGCTGGGTCTTCATACTCGCGGCAACCGGTTCTGCCGTGGGGCTGGGTAGCATCTGGAAGTTTCCATACATGGTGGGCGTCTACGGTGGCGGCGCCTTCGTCTTGATGTTCCTGGCGTGCATCGCGCTGATCGGGGCACCGGTCATGCTCGCCGAAACGCTGATCGGACGTCGCGCCCGGCAAAGCCCGGCCAATGCCTTGAAGGTGCTGGCGGTAGAAGCAGGGCACTCGACCAAGTGGTCCTGGGGCGCCTTCGCCGGGATGATCACCGCTTTGCTGATCCTGTCTTTCTATAGTGTGGTCGGCGGCTGGTCGCTGGATTACATCATCGACATGGGGCGAGGGGATTTCCAGGGCGTCGCGCCTGATCAGGTTGGCGCCTACTTCGGCAAGGTGATCGACGATCCGTGGCGGCTGACCCTGTGGCATACGATTTTCATGGTGCTTTCGGCCGTGGTGATTGCCAAGGGTGTCGTTGCGGGGCTGGAGCGCAGCCTGCGGATCATGATGCCGCTGCTGTTCGTCATGATCCTGGTGCTGCTGGGCTACAGCATGACCACCGGGCACTTCATGGAAGGCCTGCACTTCATGTTCGACTTCAAGCCGGAAAAAGTGCTGGATGGCCTGCTGCCGGCCATGGGGCATGCGTTCTTCTCCCTGAGCGTGGGCGTTGGCTCGATCATGATCTACGGCGCCTACATGCCCAAGAACGCCTCCCTGACCCGCACGGTCGTCGGCGTCGCGCTGTTGGATACCTTCGTGTCGCTGATGGCCGGTGTGGCTTTGTTTCCGATTGTGTTCGCCGCCGGCTTGAACCCCAGCGAAGGCCCAGGGTTGATGTTTGTCAGCTTGCCGTTCGCCTTTGGCAGCATGGCGTTCGGACAGTTGATGGGCGTGGTGTTTTTCGTCCTGGTGGCCATCGCCGCCTGGAGCTCGGCCATTTCCCTGCTCGAACCCATGGTGGCCTATCTGGTTGAGCGCACGCGTATCGGTCGCGCCTGGGTGACCTTCTGGTTGGCCTTCACCTGCTGGTTCGTGGGCCTGGGGACGGTGTTTTCCTTCAATATATGGAAGCAGGCCAAGTTTTTCGTGAACGAAGACGGGATGTTCAGTCTCTATCAGTGGGGGGCTACCGGAGGGCTGGATTTCTTTGGCGTGATTGATTTCTTCACATCGCGGATCATGCTGCCGTTGGGCGGTTTGTGTTTCGTGGTGTTTGCAGGGTGGGTGATGGGGCGTGAAGCTGTGCGTGACGAGCTGTCGCTGCGCAGCCCTGTATTGTTCGCCTTGAGCCTGTTCTTGATGCGCTACGTGGCGCCCATCGGCATTCTCGTAGTGTTTGCCGCCCAGCTGTGGAAGTGACGCTTACATGACGACACATATTCAACGCTCGGCCTTGCTGCCCTATCCGGCGCAGGCGTTGTACGACCTGGTCAACGATGTGGCGAGTTACCCGCAATTCTTGCCTTGGTGCTCATCGGCCGAGGTGCTTGAGAGTTCCGAGACCCATATGCGTGCCAGTCTCAACATAGCCAAGGGCGGCTTGAGCCAGCGCTTTGTCACGCGCAATACCCTGGTGCCGGGACAGTCCATTGAAATGAACCTGGAAGAGGGGCCTTTCAACCAGCTGCACGGCGTCTGGGTATTCAAGCCGCTGGGTGAAAAGGCCTGCAAGATCAGCCTGGACCTGTCGTTCGATTACGCCGGTCCTCTGGTGAAGGCGACGTTGGGGCCGTTGTTCAATCAAGCCGCCAACACCCTGGTCGACGCTTTCTGCCAGCGTGCCAAGCAAAACGCAGAGCTCAAGCGTTGATCGAAATAGAAGTGGTGTACGCCTCTGTCGAGCGTCAGGAGTTGCGTACTTGTGCCGTGCCGCAAGGCACGAGTGTCCGTGCGGCGCTGCTGGCGTCAGGGATTGCCGATGCATTCCCGGAGTTGGATCTGGCGACTTGCACTGTCGGAATTTTTGGCAAGGTCGTGGCCGATCCGGAGCACCAGTTGGTACAGGCGGCCGACCGGTTGGAAATCTATCGGCCATTGTTGGTGGATCCGAAAGAAGTCCGTCGGTTACGCGCAGCCAAGGCTGCCTTGGCGCGTCAATCGGGACAATAGCGGGTCAGGAACGCAGGCAATAAAAAACCCGGCATGCCGGGTTTTTTATATCGCCGATTACTGGGGCGACGTATCCAGGGGCTCTGGCGTCGGGACGGGTACGGTCTCGACGTTGTCCACGTCCTTCTGGATCTGATCCAGCAATGAACCTGGCTTGGCCGGCTTTTCCGGTTTCGACTTGTCGGCGTTCTCCGCCGGCGCAGTGACTGTCGTGCCACTGTCCTTGCCCATGATGGCCTCGTCGCGGCTCACGCCGGGCATGAAATCGCCCGACAGGCTGACAAGTTGGTCATTGGCGTTGAAGATAACGCTGATGCGTTCCTGTTGGCGCTCACCGCCACCGGGCTGCAAGCTGTAGAGATAATCCCAGCGATCGGCGTGGAACGTGTCGGCCAGCAGAGGGTTGCCCATGATAAAACGTACTTGCCGGCGGGTCATTCCCGGGCGTAACTGGTCTATCATGTCCTGCGTGACGACATTGCCCTGCTGGATGTCGATTTTGTAAACCCCGGGGAATGAACAACCGGCGAGTGCGAGCAGTCCCACGAAGGTGAAACTGGTTAGCAAGAGCTTGGTGTTTTGCATCGGTGGGCGACTTCCACTATCTTGGCTGGGACAACGTAAACGCCGATCATACCCGCATTAAGAGAAGCTGCGAAGCAGCATCGCGAGAAAGCTGACCATGGTTGAAAATAGCGAACTACGCAAAGCCGGCCTCAAAGTGACCCTGCCACGGGTCAAGATTCTACAAATGCTCGATTCCGCCGAGCAACGCCACATGAGTGCCGAAGACGTCTACAAGGCGCTTATGGAGGCTGGCGAGGACGTTGGTCTGGCCACGGTCTACCGTGTCCTGACCCAGTTCGAGGCAGCGGGTCTTGTGGCTCGTCACAATTTCGATGGCGGTCATGCTGTCTTTGAATTGGCTGACGGGGAGCATCACGATCACATGGTGAACGTGGAGACCCGTGAGGTCATCGAATTCGTCAGTCCGGAAATCGAAAAGTTGCAAAAGGCAATTGCTGAAGAGCATGGTTTCGAGCTGATCGATCACCATCTCGTCTTACACGTACGCAAGCTCAAATAAGCATGTTGCGTGAGCTCAGGCTCCCGAAACGAAAGAAGGCGACCCCAGGGTCGCCTTCTTTCTTTATGGCGGTTGTCAGCTTTTTGCCGCAACCACCATTTTTTTCGCGTGGGCCAGGGATTCCTTGGTGAGGTCGATCCCTCCCAGCATCCGTGCCACTTCTTCCACGCGTTCGTTCTTGTTGAGCTTGGACACCGCGGTGCGAGTGGCATCCTCTCCACGCACTTTGTGCACGAACAAATGCTGGTGCCCCTGGGCCGCGACTTGGGGCAGGTGAGTGACCGTCAGCACTTGGCCCCGCTCTCCGAGTCGGCGCAGTAATTGCCCGACTATTTCCGCAGTCGGCCCCCCGATACCCACATCCACCTCGTCAAATACCAGGGTCGGCACGCGAGACGTCTGCGCCGTGATGACTTGGATGGCCAGGCTGATCCGCGACAACTCACCGCCCGAAGCAACTTTGGCCAGGGCCTTGAGCGGCTGGCCGGGGTTGGCGCTGACCAGCAACTCCACTTGCTCCAACCCGTTGGGCTGAAGTTCGTCACCGGTGTTGGGGTGTAGTTCGATGGTGAAGCGTCCCCCCGGCATGCCCAATCGCTGGATTTCCTGTTCCACGGCACTGGCCAGCCCTGTGGCGGCCTGCTTGCGCAGTTCGCTGAGTTCTTTGGCCTTTTCCTGGTAATGACGGGCATAGGCCGCCAGCTCATCACCGAGCCGCTCAATGGACTCGTCATTGGCATTCAGGGTTTCCAGCTCTTCCAGCAGCCGTTGTTGGAGTTCGGCCACTTCGGTTGGCTGGACGCGATGTTTGCGGGCCAGGGTATAGATGGTGTCGAGGCGCTCTTCCAGATACTGGAGTCGAGCCGGGTCGGCATCGAAATGATCGAGGAACCGGTTCAATTCCCCGACAGCTTCCTCGACCTGGATCTGCGCGCTGGTCAGTAGGTTGGTCGCTTCGCTCAGGGCACCTACCGAGTTGTTCACGCTGGACAGTCGGTTCAGGCTCGCGGTCAGGGCGTTGAGTACGTTCCCCGAATCGCTTTCGCTGCATTGATCGACGACCTGGCGGCAGATGCCCAGCAGGGCTTCGGCATTGGTCAGGTTCTTGTGTTCCTGCTCCAGTTCCTCCAGCTCGTTTTCCCCAAGGGCCAGGTTCTCCAGTTCCTCGAGCTGGTAGCTGAGCAACTGGTGACGGGCGCGCTGTTCATCGCCCGAGTTGGAAAGCCGCTCCAGCTCCTGTCGCGTCTGGCGCCAACGCTGGGCTGCCAGCTGGACCTGGCGAGCTAGGTCGGTGGCGCCAGCGTATTCATCCAACAAGCGACGATGGGTATCGGTCTTGAGCAGGGATTGGTGTTCGTGCTGGCTGTGGATATCGATCAGCAGCTCGCCGAGGGCCTTGAGATCGCCCAATGGGCAAGGCGTGCCGTTGATGTAGCCACGGGAGCGGCCTTCGGCGGTGATGACCCGGCGCAGGATGCACGGACCGTCGGTGTCCAGGTCGCGCTCGGCCAGCCAGGTGCGGGCTTCGGGGATGTCGACCAGGTCGAATGTCGCCAGGATGTCGGCCTTGTCTGCGCCGGGACGTACCACGCCGTTGTCGGCACGATCGCCCAGCGTCAGGCCGAGGGCGTCGAGCATGATCGACTTGCCGGCGCCGGTTTCACCGGTGATCACGCTCATACCTCGATCGAGTTCGAGGTCGAGATGTTCGACGATGGCGTAATTGTGTACGGACAGGTGCACCAGCATAAGGCCGCTCCCAGGCTTTAGGTCTGGTTATTTATACAGTGTTTTGTTTCGGCCTGACAATGCCTTCGCTTAGCTCGATTTGCTTGGTTCGATGGTTTTCTTAGTGCTGCACGGAATGGGTATGCAGCTGTTTTTTGTAAGGTTAATTCGTCGGGCGGCCCTTGAAGCTGAAAAACCCGGCCCCATATACCGGGGCAGAAGCGCGAGTCGAGCTCGCGGACGAAGTTGAAAGGAGAAATCTCTATGGCTGACGAACAGACGCAGGACACGCAAAATCTAGACGCCAATCAGGCTCCCCAGGATTCGGGTGAGGACCTGGCGGCACGTGTACAAGTGCTCGAGGAGCAACTGGCCGGTGCGCAGGATCAGGCGTTGCGTGTAGCAGCCGACCTGCAGAATGTCCGCCGTCGCGCCGAGCAGGATGTAGAAAAGGCTCACAAATTCGCCCTGGAGCGTTTCGCCGGTGACCTGCTGCCGATTATCGACAGCCTGGAACGCGGCCTGGAACTGTCCAATCCGGATGACGAAAACATCCGCCCGATGCGTGAAGGCATCGAGCTGACCCTGAAGATGTTCCAGGACACGCTCAAGCGTTACCAGCTCGAAGCCATCGATCCCCATGGCGAACCGTTCAATGCCGAGCATCATCAGGCCATGGCGATGCAGGAAAGTGCCGACGTCGAGCCCAACAGCGTCCTGAAAGTTTTCCAGAAGGGCTATCTGCTCAACGGCCGCCTGCTGCGCCCGGCCATGGTTGTGGTCAGCAAGTCGCCGGCACCGGTTTCGCCTTCTATTGATGAGCAGGCTTGAAATCGGTCGTAACGGCCCCATTTATAAGTCAAGCGTTTAAGTGCTACCGCAGATAGCCACCACTGCTGCGGCAACAAAATCCAAGTTCCGGGAGAGTTAACATGGGCAAGATTATCGGTATCGACCTGGGGACCACCAACTCGTGCGTCTCCGTGCTGGAAAACGGCAAGGCCAAAGTCATTGAAAACGCTGAAGGCGCGCGTACCACGCCGTCGATCATTGCGTACGCCAACGATGGCGAGATTCTGGTTGGCCAGTCGGCCAAGCGTCAGGCAGTGACCAATCCGCATAACACCCTGTACGCGGTGAAGCGTCTGATCGGTCGCAAGTTTGACGAAGAAGTCGTTCAGAAAGACATCAAGATGGTGCCTTACAAAATCGCCAAGGCTGACAACGGCGACGCCTGGGTTGAAGTGAACGGCCAGAAAATGGCGCCGCCACAGATCTCGGCTGAAATCCTGAAGAAAATGAAGAAAACCGCCGAAGATTATCTCGGCGAGGCAGTGACTGAAGCGGTCATTACCGTGCCTGCCTACTTCAACGACAGCCAGCGCCAGGCCACCAAAGACGCCGGCCGCATCGCGGGCCTGGACGTAAAACGCATCATCAACGAACCAACCGCAGCGGCTCTGGCCTACGGCATGGACAAGGCCAAGGGCGATCACACCGTGATCGTTTATGACCTGGGTGGCGGTACCTTCGACGTTTCGGTGATCGAGATCGCTGAAGTCGACGGCGAGCACCAGTTCGAAGTTCTGGCAACCAACGGTGACACTTTCCTCGGTGGTGAAGACTTCGACATCCGCCTGATCGACTACCTTGTAGATGAGTTCAAGAAAGAAAGCGGCATGAACCTCAAGGGTGACCCGCTGGCCATGCAGCGTCTGAAAGAAGCCGCTGAAAAAGCCAAGATCGAGCTGTCCTCGAGCCAGTCGACCGACGTGAACCTGCCGTACATCACCGCAGACGCCACCGGTCCTAAGCACTTGAACGTGAAAATCTCCCGCGCCAAGCTCGAAGCGCTGGTGGAAGACCTGGTTCAGCGCACCATCGAACCTTGCCGCATCGCCATGAAAGACGCCGGTATCGACGTAGGTTCGATCAACGACGTGATTCTGGTCGGCGGTCAGACTCGTATGCCGCTGGTCCAGAAGCTGGTGACCGATTTCTTCGGTAAAGAAGCGCGCAAGGACGTGAACCCTGACGAAGCCGTTGCCATGGGTGCTGCCATCCAGGGCGCCGTTCTGGCCGGTGACGTGAAGGACGTTCTGCTGCTCGACGTCAGCCCGCTGACCCTGGGTATCGAAACCATGGGTGGCGTGATGACCGCGCTGATCGAGAAAAACACCACGATTCCTACCAAGAAATCCCAGGTGTTCTCGACTGCCGACGACAACCAGAGCGCCGTGACCATTCACGTACTGCAAGGTGAGCGCAAGCAGGCTGCCCAGAACAAGTCCCTGGGCAAGTTCGACCTGGCTGAGATTCCACCGGCTCCACGTGGCGTGCCACAGATCGAAGTGACCTTCGACATCGACGCCAACGGTATCCTGCACGTCGGCGCGAAAGACAAGGCTACCGGCAAGACTCAGTCGATCGTGATCAAGGCCAACTCCGGTCTGTCCGAGGAAGAAATTCAGCAGATGGTTCGCGACGCTGAAGTCAACGCCGAGGAAGACCGCAAGTTCGAAGAGCTGGCCAGCGCCCGCAACCAGGGTGATGCCCTGGTGCACTCGACCCGCAAGATGATCGCTGATGCAGGCGAGAAAGTGACCGCGGAAGAGAAGACTGCCATCGAAGCGGCCGTGGTTGCCCTGGAAGCTGCCGTCAAGGGCGACGACAAGGCTGCCATCGAAGCGAAGATCGAAGAGCTGTCCAAGGTCTCCGCGCCAGTGGCTCAGAAGATGTACGCCGAGCAGGCCCAGCCGGCTGAAGGCGCCGCACAGCAAGGCGAGTCGGCCGAAAAAGCCGACGACGTCGTCGATGCCGAGTTCGAAGAAGTGAAAGACCACAAGTAATCGCTTGTTGGTCGGCCGGTTGACTGCATTTGTGCGGTGGCTGGTAGGATGTCGCCGCGCGGGAGCTTGCTCCCGCGTTGGCGTGTCTGGAGCCAGCGAATTTTTACAGCATGCGACGGCGTTCGGATGCTGGCGGTGTGATCGGGGATGCTCCTGCTTTTCGATCGACAGGCACTGCGTTTTGGCCGGGGCCCTGGCTGAAAGATTGAAGACCAGGATCGTTGAATCGACGTGAGTTGGGTCCGGGCCTGTATGGGGGCTCAACGAGTTTGGCAAGGTTCAGGAGAGGTTTGCCGGACGTCCTATAAGAGTGCAAAGACTAATGGCAAAACGTGATTTCTACGAAGTATTGGGTGTTGAGCGGGGTGCCAGTGAGGCGGAGCTGAAGAAGGCTTATCGTCGTCTGGCCATGAAGCACCACCCGGACCGTAATCCCGGCGATAAAGCGTCGGAAGAGCTGTTCAAGGAAGCCAACGAGGCTTACGAGGTACTGTCCGATTCCAGCAAGCGCGCAGCCTACGACCAATACGGTCATGCCGGGGTCGACCCGAGCATGGGCGGCGGTGGCGCCGGTTTCGGCGGTCAGAATTTCTCCGATATTTTCGGCGACGTATTCAGCGATTTCTTCGGCGGCGGTCGCGGTGGCTCTCGTGGCGGTGCCCAGCGTGGCAGTGACTTGCGCTACACGCTGGAGCTGAACCTGGAAGAGGCGGTGCGTGGTACCACCGTCAATATCCGCGTTCCGACGCTGGTCAATTGCAAGCCTTGCGATGGCTCGGGCGCCAAGAAAGGCTCGTCGCCCGTCACCTGCCCAACCTGCGGCGGTATCGGCCAGGTTCGCATGCAGCAAGGCTTCTTCTCGGTGCAGCAGACCTGCCCGCGATGCCATGGCCAGGGCAAGATCATCTCCGATCCGTGCGACTCCTGCCACGGCGAAGGGCGTGTCGAAGAGTACAAGACGCTGTCGGTCAAGGTGCCGGCTGGTGTCGACACCGGTGACCGTATTCGCTTGTCGGGTGAGGGCGAGGCGGGTGCCCAAGGTGGTCCGACCGGCGACCTGTACGTGGTTATCAATGTGCGCGAGCACGCGATTTTCCAACGCGACGGCAAGCATCTGTTCTGCGAAGTGCCGATCAGCTTTGTCGATGCAGCCTTGGGTGGCGAGCTTGAGATCCCGACCCTCGATGGTCGCGTCAAGCTGAAGATTCCCGAGGGTACGCAGACTGGCAAGCAGTTCCGCATTCGCGGCAAAGGCGTTGCGCCAGTGCGTGGTGGCGGCGCCGGTGACCTGATGTGCCGCGTGGCAGTAGAGACACCGGTCAACCTGAGTCGGCGCCAGCGTGAGTTGCTGGAAGAGTTCCGCAGTTCGCTGGAGGGTGACAACAGTCATTCCCCTAAAACCACCGGTTGGTTCGAAGGCGTGAAGCGCTTCTTCGGCGATCTGTAAGGAGGTCGCATGCGACGTATAGCTGTGATGGGCGCTGCGGGGCGCATGGGTAAGGCGTTGGTCGAGGCGGTGCAGCAGCGCTCTCCGCTCTCCGGCTTGACGGCTGCCATCGTTCGGCCTGACAGCACGCTGGTGGGTGCTGATGCCGGGGAGCTGGCGTCGTTGGGGCGTATCGGCGTGCCGATGACCGGTGGCTTGGAAAAGGTGCTCGATGAATTCGATGTACTGATCGATTTCACCCTGCCGGAAGTGATGCTGAAAAACCTCGCCATCTGCCGCAAGCACGGCAAGGCCATGGTCATCGGCACCACCGGACTGGATGCGGCGCAGAAGCAATTGCTGGCCGATGCCGGCAAGGACATTCCGATCGTGTTCGCGGCGAACTTCAGCGTGGGTGTGAACCTGTCGCTGAAGCTGCTGGATCTGACGGCGCGGGTCCTGGGTGATGACGCGGATATCGAAATCATCGAAGCGCATCACCGGCACAAGATCGACGCGCCTTCGGGAACGGCGTTGCGCATGGGAGAGGTGATTGCCGATGCGCTCGGTCGCGATCTGCGGGAAGTCGCGGTCTACGGACGCGAGGGCCACACCGGCGCACGAGATCGAGACACCATTGGTTTCGCGACTGTGCGCGGTGGTGATGTGGTAGGCGATCACACCGTCCTGTTCGCCACCGAGGGCGAGCGCCTGGAGATCACCCACAAGGCCTCGAGCCGGATGACCTTCGCCAAGGGCGCCGTACGTGCAGCGCTGTGGCTGGATGGGCGTGAGCCTGGCCTGTACGACATGCAGGACGTTCTCGACCTGCGTTGATGCATCGCAAAGCGGGGTACAGGTTATACTGCGCCCCGTTTTTCACCGCTTCGCGACGGTCTGTCGCATTCCCCTGCCTTTAAGGCTCATTAGCGGTGGACCAAAAAAGCCTTTTTCTGTAAGCTACAGCTTTAGTGTGTCCACTAAAAGCGCGCAGAATAATTCAGTGAACAAGCGGGGTGACGTGTCCATACGTCACTCCGCTTTTTTACAACCTGCGATCGCCCTTTCAGGCTTTATTTACGGGAGGTCTTCTTGACTAAGCCAGCCATACTCGCCCTTGCTGATGGCAGCATTTTTCGCGGCGAAGCCATTGGAGCCGACGGTCAGACCGTTGGTGAGGTGGTGTTTAACACCGCAATGACCGGCTATCAGGAAATTCTTACCGATCCTTCCTACGCCCAGCAAATCGTTACCCTGACCTACCCGCACATCGGCAACACTGGCACCACGCCGGAAGATGCCGAGTCCGACCGTGTATGGTCCGCCGGCCTGGTCATCCGTGATCTGCCGCTGGTGGCGAGCAACTGGCGTAACACCATGTCACTGTCCGATTACCTGAAAGCCAACAACGTCGTGGCGATCGCCGGTATCGACACCCGCCGCCTGACCCGCATCTTGCGGGAGAAAGGTGCGCAGAACGGCTGCATCATGGCTGGCGATAACATTTCCGAAGAGGCGGCTATCGCCGCTGCCAAGGGTTTCCCAGGCCTCAAGGGTATGGATCTGGCCAAAGTGGTCAGCACCCAGAAGCAGTACGAGTGGCGCTCTTCGGTCTGGGATCTGAAGACCGACAGTCACGCGACTATCGAGACTTCCGAGCTGCCCTATCACGTGGTGGCCTACGACTACGGCGTCAAACTGAACATCCTGCGCATGCTGGTAGAGCGTGGCTGCCGTGTGACGGTAGTGCCGGCGCAAACCCCAGCCGCAGAAGTGCTGGCCCTCAAACCCGATGGCGTGTTCCTGTCCAACGGCCCGGGTGATCCGGAGCCATGCGACTACGCGATCCAGGCAATCAAAGATGTGCTGGAAACCGAGATCCCGGTGTTCGGCATCTGCCTCGGCCACCAGTTGCTGGCCCTGGCGTCGGGTGCCAAGACCCTGAAAATGGGCCACGGCCACCACGGTGCCAACCACCCGGTGCAGGACCTGGACACCGGCGTCGTCATGATCACCAGCCAGAACCACGGTTTTGCGGTAGACGAAGCGACCCTGCCGGCCAACGTTCGCGCGATCCACAAATCGCTGTTCGACGGTACGCTGCAAGGCATCGAGCGCACCGACAAGAGCGCGTTCAGCTTCCAGGGTCACCCTGAGGCGAGCCCGGGCCCGAACGACGTGGCTCCGCTGTTCGATCGCTTCATCAATGAGATGGCCAAGCGACGCTGACCGCGTAAGCCCGAGGGCGGCCCCGCATACGGCGGCCCCCTCAGGCGCTGCAAAGATTGTTCGACGGCCTAGCCGACTGACCTGCGGATTTGAGTGACAAACCCATGCCAAAACGTACAGACATAAAAAGCATCCTGATTCTCGGCGCTGGCCCGATCGTGATCGGCCAGGCCTGCGAATTCGACTACTCCGGCGCCCAGGCCTGCAAAGCCCTGCGCGAAGAGGGCTATCGCGTCATCCTGGTGAACTCCAACCCGGCCACCATCATGACCGACCCGGCCATGGCCGACGCTACCTACATCGAGCCGATCAAGTGGCAGACCGTTGCCAAGATCATCGAGAAAGAGCGCCCGGACGCACTGTTGCCAACCATGGGTGGGCAGACTGCCCTGAACTGCGCCCTGGACCTGGAGCGCGAAGGCGTCCTGGAGAAGTTCGGCGTAGAGATGATCGGTGCCAACGCCGACACCATCGACAAGGCCGAAGACCGTTCCCGTTTCGACAAGGCCATGAAAGCCATTGGCCTGGAGTGCCCGCGCTCGGGCATCGCCCACAGCATGGAAGAGGCCAATGCGGTCCTCGACAAACTGGGCTTCCCGTGCATCATCCGTCCGTCCTTCACCATGGGCGGCACCGGTGGCGGTATCGCTTATAACCGCGAAGAATTCGAAGAAATCTGTGCGCGTGGTCTGGACCTTTCGCCGACCAAGGAACTGCTGATCGACGAATCGCTGATCGGCTGGAAAGAATACGAAATGGAAGTTGTCCGTGACAAAAAGGACAACTGCATCATCGTCTGCTCCATCGAAAACTTTGACCCGATGGGCGTGCACACCGGCGACTCGATCACCGTCGCACCGGCCCAGACCCTGACCGACAAGGAATACCAGATCCTGCGTAACGCCTCCCTGGCGGTACTGCGCGAGATCGGCGTGGAAACCGGCGGCTCCAATGTCCAGTTCGGCATCTGCCCGAACACCGGGCGCATGGTGGTCATCGAGATGAACCCTCGGGTTTCCCGTTCGTCGGCCCTGGCCTCCAAGGCCACCGGGTTCCCGATTGCCAAGGTCGCCGCCAAGCTGGCCGTGGGCTACACGCTGGATGAGTTGTCGAACGACATCACCGGTGGCAAGACCCCGGCGTCCTTCGAGCCATCCATCGACTATGTCGTTACCAAGCTGCCACGTTTCGCCTTCGAGAAGTTCGCCAAGGCTGACGCCCGCCTGACCACGCAGATGAAGTCGGTCGGTGAAGTCATGGCCATCGGCCGGACTTTCCAGGAATCCCTGCAGAAAGCCCTGCGCGGCCTGGAAGTGGGTGTTTGCGGTCTCGATCCGAAGCTGGACCTGAGCAATCCGGAAAGCATGAGCGAGCTCAAGCGCGAGCTGACCGTGCCGGGTGCCGAGCGTATCTGGTACGTGGCCGATGCCTTCCGCGCCGGCATGACCGTCGAGCAGATCTTCGGCATGAACATGATCGACCCTTGGTTCCTGGTGCAGATCGAAGACCTGATCAAGGAAGAGGAGAAGGTCAAGACCCTGGGCATGTCCAGCATCGACCGCGACACCATGTTCCGCCTCAAGCGCAAGGGTTTCTCCGACCAGCGCCTGGCCAAGCTGCTGGGTGTAACCGAGAAGAGTCTGCGGGCCCATCGCCACAAGCTGGAAGTATTCCCGGTCTACAAGCGCGTCGACACCTGCGCGGCTGAATTCGCGACCGACACCGCCTACCTGTACTCCACGTACGAAGAAGAGTGCGAAGCCGCGCCATCGACCCGCGACAAGATCATGATCCTGGGTGGCGGTCCTAACCGGATCGGCCAGGGCATCGAGTTCGACTACTGCTGTGTACACGCCGCGCTGGCCCTGCGCGACGACGGTTACGAGACCATCATGGTCAACTGCAACCCGGAGACCGTGTCCACCGACTACGACACTTCCGACCGCCTGTACTTCGAACCGGTGACCCTGGAAGACGTGCTGGAAATCGTCCGCGTCGAGAAGCCCAAGGGCGTGATCGTCCAGTACGGCGGCCAAACGCCTCTGAAACTGGCGCGTGCCCTGGAAGCGGCCGGCGTGCCGATCATCGGCACCAGCCCGGACGCGATCGACCGCGCCGAAGACCGCGAGCGTTTCCAGCAGATGGTCGAGCGCCTGAACCTGCGTCAGCCGCCTAACGCCACCGTGCGCAGCGAGGACGAGGCGGTCAAGGCTGCGGCCAAGATCGGTTACCCGCTGGTGGTGCGTCCGTCCTATGTGCTGGGTGGCCGGGCGATGGAAATCGTCTACAAGGAAGAAGAACTCAAGCGCTACCTGCGCGAAGCGGTTCAGGTGTCCAACGACAGCCCGGTGCTGCTCGACCACTTCCTCAACTGCGCCATCGAAATGGACGTGGATGCGGTCAGCGACGGCACCGACGTGGTGATTGGCGCGATCATGCAGCACATCGAGCAGGCCGGGGTTCACTCCGGTGACTCCGCCTGTTCGCTGCCGCCTTACTCGTTGCCTGCGCACATCCAGGACGAGATGCGCGAGCAGGTCAAGAAAATGGCATTGGAGTTGGGCGTTGTCGGCCTGATGAACGTGCAGCTGGCGCTTCAGGGCGAAGATATCTACGTCATCGAAGTCAACCCGCGCGCTTCCCGGACCGTACCGTTCGTCTCCAAGTGCATCGGTGTTTCCCTGGCAATGATCGCTGCACGGGTCATGGCAGGCAAAACCCTGAAGGAACTGGGCTTCACCAAGGAAATCATCCCGAACTTCTACAGCGTCAAAGAGGCGGTGTTCCCGTTCGCCAAGTTCCCGGGTGTCGACCCGATCCTTGGCCCGGAAATGAAGTCCACCGGTGAAGTGATGGGCGTGGGCGACACCTTCGGCGAAGCGTTCGCCAAGGCCCAGATGGGCGCCAGTGAAGTCCTGCCGACAGGTGGTACTGCGTTCATCAGCGTGCGTGATGACGACAAGCCACTGGTTGCAGGCGTGGCTCGTGATCTGATCAACTTGGGCTTCGAAGTGGTCGCCACTGCCGGTACCGCCAAGCTGATCGAGGCGGCAGGGCTGAAAGTGCGTCGCGTGAACAAGGTGACCGAGGGGCGTCCGCATGTGGTCGACATGATCAAGAATGACGAAGTCACGCTGATCATCAACACCACCGAGGGTCGCCAGTCGATCGCCGATTCCTACTCCATCCGCCGCAATGCGCTGCAGCACAAGATCTATTGCACCACGACCATTGCCGCGGGCGAAGCGATCTGCGAAGCGCTCAAGTTCGGTCCTGAGAAGACCGTGCGTCGCTTGCAGGATTTACATGCAGGATTGAAGGCATGAGCATAACCAAGTACCCCATGACTGTTCAGGGCGCTCGCGCCCTGGAAGAAGAACTCGCTCATTTGACCAAGGTCGAGCGTCCGCGCTTGAGCCAGGCCATTGGTGAGGCCCGTGAACTGGGCGATCTCAAGGAAAATGCCGAGTACCATGCCGCACGCGAAGAGCAGGGCATGGTCGAGGCGCGTATTCGTGACATCGAAGGCCGCATGCAGAATGCGGTGATCATCGATGTCACGACGATTCCGCATACTGGCAAGGTCATCTTTGGCACTACCGTTGAAATCGCCAACGTCGAGACCGATGAAAGCGTCACCTACCAGATCGTGGGTGAGGATGAGGCTGACATCAAGCTTGGCAAGATCTCCGTCGGCTCGCCCATCGCTCGCGCCTTGATTGCCAAGGAAGAGGGCGATGTGGTGGCGGTGAAGACGCCCGGTGGCGTGATCGAGTATGAGATTGTCGAAGTCCGTCACATCTGAAAGAAGGCGCCCGCTTCGAGCGGGCGCCATGGTCTGGCAGCTCACCCAGATGTTATGGGTGGGCGGCGTCTGGTTGCTGCACATCGGATTGCTGCCAGTGCTCAATCGGATCGGCCTTGCGCCATTGCTCATCGACGAAATTGCAGGCACGCTGACGATGCTGCTGGTGGGTTTTTGCGCGATGTGCGTGATATTCCAGGCTTTGGTGCTGGTTCAGGCCGAGGGCCTTGCCAGTCTATGGCGCGACATTCGTGGGCAATTGCTGCTCATGGCGTTGTACGCGTGCGGGATGTTCTTTGCGGTGCGTCTCGGCTGGCCGGATGCTGGCCAGTGGCAGGTGTTCAGCTACCTGGTCCTGGGATTTTCCGGCCTGGTGCTGGTGCTGCAACCGGTCCCCGGATGGAGTGGCAGGGTGTGCGAGGCACACCCTTGACCCTTTGGCATCACTTGAAGCGGTGAACGTTCGACAGTTGCTTGTTGACGCTGAAGTTCTTGCGATAAATCAGCGCCATCTTGCCGATGACCTGCACAAGGTCGGCCTTGCCGGCCTTGCACAATTCGGCAATGGCGGCCAGGCGGGCTTCGCGGTCCAGAATGTTGAGCTTGATCTTGATCAGCTCATGGTCACCCAGGGCACGCTCCAGTTCGGCCAGTACACCTTCAGTCAAACCGTTGTCAGCCACAGTCAGAACCGGTTTCAGATGGTGGCCAATGGATTTGTATTGTTTCTTCTGCTCTTGAGTGAGCGGCATAATCTGACCCCTGCGTCTGATCTTGTAAAAAAGCGGCGGCCAGTTTACCCGAGCGAGTCCGGGACCGCCCACTTAATCACGACCCGTTTTATTTTTAGAGGTGGCCCGTGGCCCGTTCCAAGACTAGCCAGAACTGGCTCAGAGAGCATTTCAACGATCCGTACGTCAAAATGGCGCAAAAAGACGGGTACCGCTCACGTGCCAGCTACAAATTATTGGAGATCCAGGAAAAGGATCGCCTGATCCGCCCAGGCATGACGGTGATCGATCTCGGAGCAGCGCCGGGTGGGTGGTCGCAAGTGACCAGTCGTCTGATTGGCGGTCAGGGCCGGCTGATTGCGTCCGATATCCTGGAAATGGACAGTATCCCCGACGTGACCTTTATCCAGGGTGATTTCACGGAAGACGCCGTGCTGGCGAAAATCCTCGAAGCCGTCGGAAATACGCAGGTCGACCTTGTGATTTCCGATATGGCCCCCAATATGAGTGGACTGGCCGCTGTCGACATGCCTCGTGCAATGTTCCTCAGTGAGCTGGCCCTGGATCTTGCCGGGCGGGTACTGCGCCCGGGTGGCGATTTCTTGATCAAGGTCTTCCAGGGGGAAGGTTTTGACGAGTACCACAAGGGCATGCGCAAATTGTTCGACAAGGTGCAGATGCGCAAGCCATTGTCGTCCCGTGACCGCTCTCGCGAGCAGTATCTGCTGGCGCGGGGGTTCCGCGGAGTCGAAGGCGCAGCGAGCGATGAGCGTCTTTGAGTGGGGTGATAGTTTTTTTTGTCTCGCATTGAAAATGCCACGTAACGAAAATTGCGCGGTCAAAGTTTCACAAAGGGTTACAGACGGCGCCTGCCAGAGTCGTAGGTAATGTAGTAAGTTAGGCCGGTGAATATCATGCGAAGCGCGCGCCAGTAGCGGAGCTTGCTTCAGAGGGTAGTTAATTGAACGATATGGCAAAGAATCTGATCCTGTGGTTGATCATCGCCGCTGTCCTTGTGACCGTGATGAACAACTTCTCCAGCCCTAACGAGCCGCAGACCCTCAACTATTCCGACTTCATCCAGCAGGTCAAGGATGGCAAGGTCGAGCGCGTAGCCGTTGATGGCTATGTGATTACCGGCAAGCGCGCCGATGGCGACACCTTCAAGACCATTCGTCCGGCAATCCAGGACAATGGCCTGATCGGTGACCTGGTGGACAACCACGTCGTGATCGAAGGCAAGCAGCCTGAGCAGCAGAGCATCTGGACCCAACTCCTGGTCGCAAGCTTCCCGATCCTGGTGATCATCGCCGTGTTCATGTTCTTCATGCGCCAGATGCAGGGCGGCGGCGGTGGCAAGGGCGGGCCGATGAGTTTCGGCAAGAGCAAGGCCCGTCTGCTTTCCGAAGACCAGGTGAAAACTACCCTGGCCGACGTCGCGGGCTGCGACGAGGCCAAGGAGGAAGTCGGCGAACTGGTCGAGTTCCTGCGCGATCCGGGCAAGTTCCAGCGTCTGGGCGGCCGCATTCCTCGCGGTGTGCTGATGGTTGGCCCACCCGGTACCGGTAAAACCTTGCTGGCCAAGGCGATTGCCGGCGAAGCCAAGGTGCCGTTCTTCACGATTTCCGGTTCCGATTTCGTGGAAATGTTTGTCGGCGTGGGTGCCAGTCGTGTTCGTGACATGTTCGAACAGGCCAAGAAGCACGCGCCATGCATCATTTTCATCGACGAGATCGACGCCGTCGGCCGCCATCGTGGCGCCGGCATGGGCGGCGGTCACGACGAGCGCGAACAGACCCTCAACCAGTTGCTGGTGGAGATGGACGGTTTCGAAATGAATGACGGCATCATCGTGATCGCCGCCACCAACCGTCCTGACGTACTCGACCCTGCGTTGCTGCGTCCCGGCCGCTTCGACCGTCAGGTCGTCGTGGGGCTGCCGGACATCCGCGGTCGCGAACAGATCCTCAAGGTTCATATGCGCAAGGTGCCGATGGGTGATGATGTCGCTCCGGCGGTCATCGCTCGTGGTACGCCGGGCTTCTCCGGTGCCGACCTGGCCAACCTGGTCAACGAGGCTTCGCTGTTCGCCGCTCGTGGCGGCAAGCGCATCGTCGAGATGAAAGAGTTCGAGCTGGCAAAGGACAAGATCATGATGGGCGCCGAGCGCAAATCCATGGTCATGTCGGAGAAAGAAAAGCAGAACACCGCATACCACGAGGCGGGCCACGCCATCGTCGGTCGCGTGGTGCCTGAGCATGATCCAGTCTACAAGGTCTCGATCATCCCGCGTGGTCGTGCTTTGGGCGTGACCATGTTCCTGCCGGAGGAAGATCGCTACAGCCTGTCTAAGCGCGCCCTGATCAGCCAGATCTGTTCGCTGTACGGCGGTCGTATCGCAGAAGAAATGACGTTGGGCTTCGACGGCGTGACCACCGGTGCATCGAACGACATCATGCGTGCCAGCCAGATAGCACGGAATATGGTCACCAAGTGGGGCCTGTCCGAGAAGCTGGGGCCGCTGATGTATGCCGAAGAAGAAGGGGAGGTTTTCCTAGGGCGTGGTGGCAGTGGCCAGCATGCCAGCTTCTCTGGCGAGACGGCCAAGCTGATTGACTCGGAAGTGCGCAGCATCATCGACCAGTGCTACGGCACGGCCAAGCAGATCCTGACGGATAACCGTGACAAGCTCGACGCCATGGCCGACGCCCTGATGAAGTATGAAACCATCGATGCCGACCAGATCGACGACATCATGGCGGGACGCACGCCTCGCGAGCCTCGCGACTGGTCGGGCGGTACCGGCACCTCCGGTACCCCGCCGGCAGTGCAGGGCGAGCGTCCGGAAACACCGATTGGCGGTCCGGCTGCTGATGTCTAAGGCTTGAAATGACTTCTGTTCCGTCCTCGACCCGGTTGCCTTGCGGCAACCGGGTTCTTGATTTAGCCCATGTGCATGTCATGGGTATTCTCAATGTCACTCCCGATTCCTTTTCCGATGGTGGTCGTTTCAGTCAGCATGACGCTGCGCTACGACATGCCGAGGCCATGGTTGCCGCTGGGGCGACGCTGATCGACGTCGGCGGCGAATCGACCCGGCCGGGCGCCCGATCGGTTTCTCCCACCGAGGAGCTGGAGCGGGTGGCACCGATTGTCGAGCGCATCCATCGCGAGCTCGATGTGATCATCTCGGTTGATACTTCTACGCCTGCGGTCATGCGCGAAACTGCACGTCTCGGTGCGGGTTTGATCAATGATGTCCGGTCGTTGCAGCGCGACGGAGCGCTGGATGCGGCGGCGGCTACTGGCTTGCCGGTATGCCTGATGCATATGCGTGGCGAGCCGGGGACCATGCAGAACGACCCGCAGTATCACGACGTGACCGCACAGGTGGGCGAATTCCTCGCGCAGCGTTTGGAACAGTGCGCGGTGGCGGGAATCCCTGCAGAGCGAACTATTCTCGATCCGGGGTTTGGCTTTGCCAAGACGCTGGCTCACAATCTGAGCCTGTTCAAACATATGGAAGCCTTGCATGCCTTGGGGCGACCCTTGTTGGTCGGGGTCTCGCGCAAGAGCATGATAGGCAATGCCCTAGGGCGTCCGGTAGGTGAGCGTCTGTACGGCGGGCTTGCACTCGCGGCCCTGGCCCTGACCAAAGGTGCGCGCATACTGCGTGTGCACGATGTGGCCGAAACGATGGATGTCGTACGGATGATCGCCGCTGTGGATTCAGCCGAATAAGAATGACGGAGCACTCATGAGCAAAAAATACTTTGGCACCGATGGTATTCGTGGTCGGGTCGGCGAGTATCCCATCACCCCTGATTTCATGCTCAAGCTCGGCTGGGCAGCTGGCATGGCGTTCCGCAAAATGGGCGCTTGCAAGGTGCTGGTAGGCAAGGACACGCGTATTTCCGGCTACATGTTCGAGTCGGCTCTCGAGGCTGGCCTGACTTCGGCGGGCGCCGATGTCATGCTGTTGGGGCCTATGCCGACGCCTGCCATTGCGTACCTGACCCGTACTTTTCAGGGGCAGGCGGGCATTGTGATCAGTGCCTCGCACAATCCGCATGACGATAACGGCATCAAGTTCTTCTCTGGCAAGGGCACCAAGCTGCCGGATGAAGTGGAACTGATGATCGAAGAGCTGCTGGATACGCCGATGACGGTGGTTGAGTCGAGCAAGATCGGCAAGGTGTCGCGGATCAACGATGCGTCAGGCCGTTATATCGAATTCTGCAAGGGCAGCGTGCCGGCCGGTACCAGTTTCGCGGGCCTGAAAATTGTTGTCGATTGTGCCCATGGCGCAACCTATAAGGTCGCGCCCAGTGTCTTCCGTGAGTTGGGAGCAGAGGTTGTGGTGCTTTCTGCCCAGCCCAACGGGCTGAATATCAATCACAATTGTGGTTCCACTCATACCGAAGCGTTGCAGGCTGCCGTGCTGGCCGAGCATGCCGATCTCGGCATCGCCTTCGATGGAGATGGCGACCGGGTCTTGATGGTTGACCATACCGGTACTCTTGTGGACGGTGACGAGCTGCTGTTCATCATCGCTCGGGATCTGCGCGAGCGAGGCAAGTTGCACGGCGGCGTCGTTGGCACACTGATGAGCAACCTCGGGCTTGAGCTCGCCCTGGCAGATCTGGATATTCCTTTCGTGCGGGCCAACGTGGGCGACCGCTACGTAATGTCCGAGCTGCTGGAGCGCAACTGGAAGATCGGGGGGGAAAACTCCGGTCATATCGTGTGCTTCGATCACACCACCACCGGTGACGCAATCATCGCCGCCCTGCAAGTGCTGATGGCGCTCAAGGCACGTAACGAAGGGCTTGCACACTCGCGCCAAGCGCTGCGCAAGTGTCCGCAGGTACTGATAAATGTGCGTTTTGGTGGCGGTGCGAATCCTCTTGAGCACGCAGCGGTCCGAGAGGCCAGCGAGCGCGTAACTCAAGCGATGGCGGGGCGTGGACGTGTATTGCTGCGCAAGTCCGGCACCGAGCCTTTGGTGCGCGTCATGGTCGAAGGCGAGGATGAAGCACAGGTTCGTGGTTACGCTGAAGAGCTGGCGAAGATCGTAACTGAAGTTTCTGCCTGAATTCGGCTTGCCAGTCATGAATCGGTTGGGTAACATCTGCGCCCACTTTGACCGACGAGGTACAGCATGCGTCGCCCTATGGTAGCTGGTAACTGGAAGATGCACGGTACCCGCGCCAGCGTCGCTGAGCTGATCAATGGCCTTCGTCATCTGGCCTTGCCAAGCGGTGTTGATGTCGCGGTATTCCCGCCTTGCTTGTATATCAATCAGGTGATTGATGGCTTGAAAGGCAAGTCGATTTCGGTCGGCGCGCAGAACTCTGCGGTGGAATCCATGCAAGGTGCGTTGACCGGTGAGGTTGCGCCGAGTCAGCTGGTGGATGCAGGTTGTACTCTGGTCCTGGTCGGACACTCCGAGCGTCGCCTGATCATGGGCGAGCAGGACAAGACCCTGATTCGCAAATTTGCAGCGGCCCAGGCGTGTGGTCTGACTCCGGTGTTGTGCGTAGGGGAAACTCTCGAGCAACGCGAAGCCGGCAAGACCCTTGAAGTTGTCGGGCGTCAGCTGGGCAGCATCATTGAAGACCTGGGTGTCGGCGCTTTTGCAAAAGCAGTCATTGCTTACGAGCCGGTCTGGGCCATTGGCACCGGGCTGACTGCTTCGCCGCAACAGGCGCAGGATGTGCATGCAGCCATCCGCGCGCAGTTGGCGGCAGAGAATTCTGAAGTGGCACGAGGTGTGCGGCTTCTATACGGCGGCAGCGTGAAGGCGGCCAATGCGGTCGAACTGTTCGGCATGCCGGATATCGATGGGGGGCTCATTGGTGGAGCGTCCCTGAATGCAGATGAGTTCGGTGCGATCTGTCGCGCCGCGGGAAACTGAAAAAATGCTGGAAACAGTCGTAGTCGTTTTTCATCTGCTGGGCGCACTGGGCGTAGTTGCTCTCGTATTGCTGCAGCAGGGTAAAGGTGCCGATGCTGGCGCGTCTTTCGGTGCAGGTGCTTCAAATACTGTGTTCGGAAGCCAAGGTTCCTCTACCTTTCTTAGTAAGTTTACTGCTATACTTGCCGCCGGTTTCTTCATGACCAGCTTAGGGTTAGGTTACTTTGCTAAAGAGAAAGCTCATGAGCTGACTCAAGTAGGTTTGCCAAACCCAGCGGTATTGGAGGCGCCCAAGCAACAACCGGCTTCTGATGATGTCCCGGTGCTTCAAGAGCAAAAGTCGGCCAACTCGGCGACTGACGTACCTCAAGCTCAAGAGCAGAAGTAAGAAGGTTTCAAACGCTGTATTGCCGAGGTGGTGGAATTGGTAGACACGCAACCTTGAGGTGGTTGTGCCCATAGGGTGTAGGGGTTCGAGTCCCCTTCTCGGTACCAATTATCAGGAGAGCCCGCAATTGCGGGCTTTCTTGTAGGTGGAGGTTACATTGACCCTGTAAGGGTTCAGCCGTATACTTGCGCCCCAGCTTTGTCGCGGGATGGAGCAGCCTGGTAGCTCGTCGGGCTCATAACCCGAAGGTCGTCGGTTCAAATCCGGCTCCCGCAACCAGTTTCAGGGGCCCCTTCCAAGGGGCTTTTTGTTAGCTGGACACTTTATAACGCCGCTGTTCAACGGCGTTTCAGGGATGGGCGATTCGCCCATTTTTTTTTATTTGCACAGCATGCACAAACATGCACGAGGGGGTTCAGGTGTCGAGCAAGCTAGAACAGTTGCAGGCCTTGTTGGCCCCGGTGGTCGTGGCCCTGGGCTATGAATGCTGGGGTATTGAGTTTTCGGCTCAAGGTCGCCACTCATTGTTGCGCGTTTATATCGATAAGGAAGGCGGCGTGTTGGTGGACGATTGCGCCATCGTCAGCCGCCAGATCAGTGGTGTATTGGATGTTGAAGATCCAATCAGCTCTGAGTACACCCTTGAAGTTTCCTCGCCTGGCATGGAACGCCCGCTGTTCACTCTTGAACAGTTTGCTTCGTTTGCCGGTGAACAAGTGAAGATCAGGCTGCGCTCGCCTTTCGAAGGTCGGCGCAACTTCCAGGGCCTTCTGCGTGGTGTAGAAGAGCAGGATGTCGTGGTGCAGGTAGACGACCACGAGTTCCTGTTGCCGATCGATATGATCGACAAGGCCAACATTATTCCCAGTTTTGACTGATACGTGCCAGATACTGCGGATCCCGCGGATCCAATGGCTTGCGAAAGGCGAGGCGTACGATGAGCAAAGAAGTACTGCTGGTTGTTGAGTCGGTATCCAATGAAAAGGGCGTACCGGCTGAAGTGATTTTTGAAGCGCTGGAGCTGGCTCTGGCCACTGCTACCAAGAAGCGGTTTGAAGACGAAGTTGATTTGCGTGTGGAAATCAATCGCCACACCGGTGCCTATGAGACTTTCCGTCGCTGGACGGTGGTCGAGGAAGACGACCTGGACGATCCGGCGATCGAAACCTGGCCAAGCAAGGTTGCGCAAACGCACCCGGGTGCCAAGGTAGGCGATGTCGTCGAAGAGAAAATCGAGTCCATCGAGTTCGGTCGTATTGCTGCGCAGACCGCCAAGCAGGTCATCGTGCAGAAGGTTCGCGAAGCAGAGCGCGCCCAAGTCGTCGATGCCTATCGCGAGAAGCTGGGGGAAATCATCTCCGGCACCGTGAAGAAAGTCACCCGCGACAACGTGATCGTCGACCTGGGCAACAACGCCGAGGCGTTGCTGGCGCGTGAGGACATCATTTCTCGCGAAACCTTCCGGGTTGGCGTGCGGCTGCGCGCGTTGCTCAAGGAAATCCGCACGGAGAACCGTGGCCCGCAGTTGATCCTGTCGCGTACCGCGCCGGAAATGCTGATCGAGTTGTTCCGTATCGAAGTGCCGGAAATTGCCGAAGGCCTGATCGAAGTCATGGCTGCTTCCCGTGATCCGGGTTCGCGTGCCAAGATTGCAGTCCGCTCCAAGGACAAGCGCATCGACCCGCAAGGCGCCTGCATCGGTATGCGTGGTTCGCGTGTCCAGGCCGTATCCGGCGAGCTGGGCGGCGAACGCGTGGACATCGTCCTGTGGGACGACAACCCGGCTCAGTTCGTGATCAACGCCATGTCGCCTGCTGAAGTGGCGGCAATTATCGTCGACGAAGATGCCCATGCCATGGACATCGCCGTTGGCGCAGACAATCTGGCTCAGGCCATCGGTCGCGGTGGTCAGAACGTGCGTCTGGCCAGCCAGTTGACTGGCTGGACCCTGAACGTGATGACCGAATCGGACATCCAGGCTAAGCAGCAAGCTGAAACCGGCGACATCCTGCGCAACTTCATCGAAGAACTTGAAGTCGATGAAGAGCTGGCCCAGGTGCTGGTGGATGAAGGCTTTACCAGCCTGGAAGAGATTGCCTACGTGCCGGTGGAAGAAATGCTCAACATCGACGGCTTCGACGAGGAAATCGTCAACGAGCTCCGCGCTCGTGCCAAGGATCGTTTGTTGACCAAAGCCATCGCTACTGAGGAAAAGCTGGCAGACGCCCATCCGGCCGAAGACCTGCTCTCGCTTGAGGGCATGGACAAGGATTTGGCGATGGAACTGGCGGTGCGCGGCGTAATTACCCGCGAAGACCTGGCCGAGCAGTCTATTGACGACCTGCTCGACATCGACGGCATTGACGATGATCGTGCCGGCAAGTTGATCATGGCCGCCCGAGCCCACTGGTTCGAGTAATTAGGCGCGGCCTGAGGAGAGAAGTGCATGACGCAAGTCACGGTGAAACAACTGGCCGATGAGGTCAAAACACCGGTAGAGCGCCTGTTGCAGCAGATGCGTGAGGCAGGTCTGCCGCACACCGCCGCCGAGGAACATGTGACCGACAGTGAGAAGCAATCGCTGCTGACTCACCTGAAGAGCAGTCACAAGGCGAAAGTGGAAGAACCACGCAAGATCACGCTGCAGCGTAAGACCACCAGCACCCTGCGTGTTGCCGGTAGCAAAAGCATCAGTGTCGAAGTACGCAAGAAGAAAGTCTTCGTACAGCGCAGCCCGGAAGAAATCGAAGCCGAGCGCAAGCGCGAGCTGGAAGAGCGCCGCGCAGTAGAAAACGCAGCACGTCAAAAGGCTGAAGAAGAAGCCAAGCGTCGCGCCGAAGAAGAAGCGCGTCGCCAGCCTGTCGCGCCACCTGCTCCGGTCGAAGCCGTTGCCGCGCCTGCTCCGGAGGCCGAACCAGTGCGTGAAAGCGCGCCGGTCGTGGCGCCGGCTCCGGCACCTGCCGATACTCGTAAACGCGACGAACAGCGTCGTCCCGACAAGCCACGTGCCGACGAAAACCGTCGTGGCGGTGGCGATGGCGAGCGCAAGAACGCTCCTCATCGGGCTTCGGTCAAGGAAAAGGCGCCGGCACCCCGTGTTGCGCCACGTACCACCGACGAAGAAAGCGATGGCTTCCGTCGCGGCGGTCGCGGCAAGGCCAAGCTGAAGAAACGCAACGCCCACGGTTTCCAGAGCCCGACCGGCCCTGTCGTGCGTGAAGTGAAGATCGGCGAGACCATCACTGTGGGCGATCTGGCCCAGCAGATGTCGGTCAAGGCTGCTGAAATCATCAAGTTCATGTTCAAGCTGGGCACCCCAGCGACCATCAACCAGGTACTGGACCAGGAAACTGCCCAGCTGGTTGCCGAAGAGCTGGGCCACAAAGTGACCCTGGTCAGCGACACCGCCCTGGAAGACTCCCTGGCCGAGTCCCTGAAGTTCGAAGGCGAAGCGGTTCCGCGTGCGCCAGTCGTGACTGTCATGGGCCACGTTGACCACGGTAAGACCTCGCTGCTCGACTACATCCGTCGTGCCAAGGTTGCCGCTGGCGAAGCCGGTGGCATTACCCAGCACATCGGTGCCTACCACGTTGAAACCGAACGCGGCATGGTCACCTTCCTCGATACCCCGGGTCACGCCGCGTTTACCGCGATGCGTGCCCGTGGTGCCAAGGCCACCGACATCGTGATCCTGGTGGTCGCAGCGGACGACGGCGTGATGCCTCAGACCGTCGAAGCGGTCCAGCATGCCCAGGCAGCCGGCGTACCGCTGGTGGTTGCGGTGAACAAGATCGACAAGCCGGGTGCCGACCTCGATCGCATCCGTAGCGAACTGTCGGTTCACGGTGTGACCTCCGAAGATTGGGGTGGTGACACGCCATTCGTACCGGTCTCGGCGAAGATGGGTACCGGCGTTGATGAGTTGCTCGAAGCCGTCCTGTTGCAGGCCGAAGTCCTGGAGCTGACCGCTACCCCTTCGGCCCCGGGCCGTGGTGTGGTTGTGGAATCGCGTCTGGACAAGGGTCGTGGCCCGGTTGCGACCGTTCTGGTTCAAGACGGTACCCTGCGCCAGGGCGACATGGTGCTGGTCGGTTCGAACTATGGCCGCGTACGTGCCATGCTCGACGAGAACGGCAAGCCAATCAAGGAAGCAGGTCCGGCCATTCCGGTCGAGATCCTCGGCCTGGACGGTACACCGGACGCTGGCGACGAGATGAGCGTTGTGGCTGACGAGAAGAAGGCCCGTGAAGTTGCGCTGTTCCGTCAAGGCAAGTTCCGCGAGGTGAAGCTGGCCCGTGCTCACGCCGGCAAGCTCGAAAACATCTTCGAAAGCATGGGCCAGGAAGAGAAGAAGACGCTCAACATCGTCCTCAAATCCGACGTCCGTGGCTCGTTGGAAGCATTGCAAGGCGCTCTGAACGGCCTGGGCAACGACGAAGTACAAGTGCGCGTGGTCGGTGGCGGCGTCGGTGGTATCACCGAAAGCGACGCCAACCTGGCACTGGCTTCCAATGCGGTGCTGTTCGGCTTCAACGTGCGTGCCGATGCCGGTGCTCGCAAGATCGTCGAGCAGGAAGGTCTGGATATGCGTTACTACAACGTGATCTACGACATCATCGAAGACGTCAAGAAAGCCCTGACCGGTATGTTGGGCAGTGATGTCCGGGAAAACATCCTGGGCGTGGCCGAAGTTCGCGACGTGTTCCGTTCGCCGAAGTTCGGTGCCATTGCCGGCTGCATGGTGATCGAAGGTGTCGTTCATCGTAACCGTCCGATCCGTGTACTGCGTGAAGACATCGTGATCTTCGAAGGCGAGCTGGAATCGCTGCGCCGCTTCAAGGATGACGCGTCCGAAGTACGTGCCGGCATGGAATGCGGTATCGGCGTCAAGAGCTATAACGACGTCAAGGTCGGCGACAAGATCGAAGTCTTCGAGAAGGTCCAGGTTGCTCGCAGCCTCTGACTCGCGTACTTCAAGAGCCGCAATGGGCAGCCGCATGAACATGCGCTGCCGCGCTGGCGGACTCTAAACGCAACGCCCGGTCTGGCTTTTGCCAGGCCGGGCGTTTGCCGCTTTCAGACCTTGCGGGTTTCCCGCAGGGCAGTAACAGGTAACAAGACATGGCAAAAGAATACAGCCGTACCCAACGAATCGGCGATCAGATGCAGCGCGAGCTGGCCCAACTGATCCGCCGCGAAGTCAAAGATCCGCGCGTCGGCCTGGTCACCATTACCGCAGTGGAAGTCAGCCGTGACGTCGGTCATGCGAAGATTTTTATCACGGTCATGGGCCAGGACGGCGTCGAGGACGTCGCCCAGAGCATCAAGGTGCTGAACTCCGCCGCCGGCTTCCTGCGCATGCAACTGGCTCGGGAAATGAAGCTGCGCAGCGTTCCGCAATTGCATTTCCACTACGACGAAAGTGTCGCCCGTGGTGCGCATCTGTCGGCGCTGATCGAGCGTGCCGTGGCTGAAGACAGTCAGCACGCGGTTGAACCCGGCGACACCAAGGAGTAATCGGTGGCTCAGGTCAAACGTATCCGCCGTAACGTCAGCGGCATCATCCTGCTCGACAAACCATTGGGCTTTACTTCCAATGCGGCGTTGCAGAAGGTTCGCTGGCTGCTCAATGCCGAGAAGGCCGGGCACACCGGCAGCCTCGATCCGCTGGCCACCGGCGTGCTGCCGCTGTGCTTCGGCGAGGCGACCAAGTTTTCCCAGTACCTGCTCGATTCCGACAAAGGCTATGAAACCCTGGCGCAACTGGGCAAGACCACTACAACGGCGGATGCCGAAGGTGAGGTGTTGCTGGAGCGCCCGGTGACCGTTGGTCAGGCGGATATTGAAGCGGTGCTGCCGGCATTTCGTGGAGAAATCAGTCAGATACCGCCGATGTACTCGGCCCTCAAGCGCGATGGACAGCCGTTGTACAAGCTGGCCCGTGCAGGCGAAGTAGTGGAGCGTGAACCGCGTTCTGTTACTATTGCGCGCTTGGAATTGCTGGCCTTTGACGGTAATACTGCGCGGCTGGCCGTGGATTGCAGCAAGGGCACCTATATCCGGACCCTGGTGGAGGATATCGGTGAGCAGCTTGGCTGTGGTGCGTACGTGGCAGAATTGCGCCGGACCCAGGCCGGGCCTTTCACGTTGGCCCAGACGGTCACGCTGGAAGAGCTCGAAGCGGCACACGCCGAAGGCGGCAACGAGGCGGTCGACCGCTTCCTGATGCCCTCCGACAGCGGTTTGCTGGACTGGCCGCTGTTGCAGTTCTCCGAGCACAGCGCGTTCTACTGGCTCAATGGTCAGCCGGTACGCGCCCCGGACGCGCCGAAGTTCGGTATGGTCCGGGTACAGGATCACAATGGCCGCTTCATCGGTATCGGTGAAGTGAGCGAAGACGGACGCATTGCGCCGCGTCGATTGATTCGGTCGGAATGACCGGAACCAGTCTGCGTAACAGCGGGCTGGCGAGTGTGGCTGTCAACAGGCACGGTCACTACTCTTTTATTGATACAGGGATTTGTCCCTGGCCTGTTGAAACCGCCCCTGGTGGTTTCCTGATAGAAGGATTGCCTCATGGCTCTCGACGTTCAAGAAAAAGCACAAATCGTAGCTGACTACCAGCAAGCTGTTGGTGATACCGGTTCGCCAGAAGTGCAAGTTGCACTGCTGACCGCCAACATCAACAAACTGCAAGGTCACTTCAAGGCCAACGGTAAGGACCACCACTCCCGTCGTGGTCTGATCCGCATGGTTAACCAGCGCCGTAAGCTGCTGGACTACCTGAAAGGCAAGGATCTGGGTCGCTATCAGACTCTGATCGGTCGCCTGGGTCTGCGTCGCTAATAAGCGATTGCGCTAGAGGTTGGTTGTCTGCCGTGTGTCAGTGGAATTTCCGCTGGCCTGCGGCAGGCTCCCAGCCTCAAGTTTTATCTGGATACACGTTTTACCCTGGACAAGAGTCGGGCCGATTCCCGGCATTGCCCAAGAATTTCGCAAGAAGACAAGTTCCCCCAAGAGCCACAAAAGAAGGTAGGACACCGTGAACCCGGTAATCAAAAAATTCCAGTTCGGTCAGTCGACCGTTACCCTCGAGACTGGCCGTATCGCCCGTCAGGCCTCCGGCGCAGTGCTGGTCACCGTTGACGACGACGTCAGCGTATTGGTGACCGTCGTCGGTGCCAAGCAAGCCGATCCAGGCAAGGGCTTCTTCCCACTGTCTGTCCACTACCAGGAAAAGACTTACGCTGCCGGTAAGATCCCTGGCGGTTTCTTCAAGCGCGAAGGCCGTCCTTCCGAAAAAGAAACCCTGACTTCGCGACTGATCGACCGTCCGATCCGTCCGCTGTTCCCGGAAGGCTTCATGAACGAAGTGCAGGTTGTCTGCACCGTCGTTTCCACCAGCAAGAAGACCGATCCGGACATCGCTGCGATGATCGGCACCTCGGCCGCGCTGGCCATCTCCGGTATTCCTTTCGATGGTCCGATCGGCGCTGCCCGCGTCGCGTTCCACGAAAGCACCGGCTACCTGCTGAACCCGACCTACGAGCAACTGAAGGCTTCGAGCCTGGACATGGTCGTGGCCGGTACATCCGAAGCCGTGCTGATGGTTGAATCCGAAGCCAAGGAACTGACCGAAGACCAGATGCTGGGTGCCGTACTGTTCGCCCACGATGAGTTCCAGGCAGTCATCAACGCCGTCAAGGAACTGGCCGCCGAAGCCGCCAAGCCAACCTGGACCTGGGCTCCGCAGGCCGAAGCCACCGAGCTGCTGGGCGCGATCCGTGCCGAGTTCGGCGAAGCGATCTCCCAGGCCTACACCATCACCGTCAAGGCTGACCGTTACGCACGCCTGGGTGAGCTCAAAGACCAGGTCGTCGCCAAGTTCTCCGGTGAAGAAGGCCAACCTTCGGCCAGCGACGTCAAAGCCGCTTTCGGCGAGATCGAGTACCGCACCGTTCGCGAAAACATCGTCAACGGCAAGCCACGTATCGACGGCCGTGACACCCGCACCGTGCGTCCGCTGAACATCGAAGTCGGCGTCCTGCCAAAGACCCACGGCTCGGCACTGTTCACCCGTGGTGAAACCCAGGCCCTGGTCGTTGCCACGCTGGGCACCGCTCGTGACGCGCAACTGCTGGACACCCTGGAAGGCGAAAAGAAAGACCCGTTCATGCTGCACTACAACTTCCCTCCGTTCTCGGTGGGCGAGTGTGGCCGCATGGGTGGTGCCGGTCGTCGCGAAATCGGTCACGGTCGTCTGGCCCGTCGTTCGGTCCAGGCCATGCTGCCGGCCGCTGATGTGTTCCCGTACACCATTCGTGTGGTGTCGGAAATCACTGAGTCCAACGGTTCGAGCTCGATGGCTTCGGTCTGCGGCGCTTCCCTGGCCCTGATGGACGCCGGTGTGCCGATGAAGGCGCCGGTTGCCGGTATCGCCATGGGCCTGGTGAAGGAAGGCGAGAAATTCGCCGTCCTGACCGACATCCTGGGTGACGAAGACCACCTGGGCGACATGGACTTCAAAGTGGCCGGTACCGCCAAGGGCGTCACCGCACTGCAGATGGACATCAAGATCAAAGGCATCACCGAAGAGATCATGGAAATCGCTCTGGGCCAAGCCCTGGAAGCGCGCCTGAACATCCTCGGCCAGATGAACCAGATCATCGGTCAGTCCCGTACCGAGCTGTCGGAAAACGCTCCGACCATGATCGCGATGAAAATCGACACCGACAAAATCCGTGATGTCATCGGTAAAGGCGGCGCGACCATCCGTGCGATCTGTGAAGAGACCAAGGCTTCGATCGACATCGAAGACGACGGCTCGATCAAGATCTTCGGCGAAACCAAGGAAGCGGCAGAAGCGGCACGCCAACGTGTCCTGGGCATCACTGCCGAAGCCGAGATCGGCAAGATCTACGTCGGCAAGGTCGAGCGCATCGTCGACTTCGGCGCCTTCGTCAACATCCTGCCGGGCAAGGACGGTCTGGTACACATCTCCATGCTGAGCGATGCCCGCGTCGAGAAAGTGACCGACATCCTCAAAGAAGGCCAGGAAGTGGAAGTACTGGTACTGGACGTGGACAACCGCGGCCGTATCAAGCTGTCCATCAAGGACGTCGCGGCAGCCAAGGCATCGGGCGTTTAATCACCCCTGCGCTTGACCACTGAACAGCAAAACGCCCCGACTGGTTCGGGGCGTTTTGCTGTGGGTCGAAAATCCTTGCGTTGCCGGTTGCCTGGCCACACGTGACGGTGCTAGGTTTAGCCACCGCCCGTGTAGCTCAGTCGGTAGAGCAGCGCACTCGTAACGCGAAGGTCGCAGGTTCGATTCCTGTCTCGGGCAAGATTAACCCCCTCCCGTCATTTCACCTTCCGGCTTAGTTCCTCGACCGTGCGTTTGAGCTGGTCAATTTCACGATCCTGATCACTCAGGTCCCGCTTAAGCGTCGAGATTTCGCTGCTGTTCGAATTAGAACTGGTCCCACTGTTGCGCTTGAGTTCTTCCACTTGCTTACCCAGGTCGCGCAGGTCTTGCTCCTGTTCCTTGACGGTGCGCTTGAGTTCTTCGATTTCCTTGTTGCTCGAACTGGAGCTCGAACCACTGTTGCGCTTGAGTTCCTCGATCTGGCGGGCCTGGTCGGCGAGGGTCCGTTTCTGTTCTTCCAGTTCGGTGGTGTTGGCCTTTACATTTTTAGGCAGTTCTTCAAGGACGCCGACGCTGATACTGGTCTTGAGGAGCACGTCATTGTTGATTGAGCTGCGCAGGGCTGGAATGGTGTCGGAGGACAATGTGTAACCAGACTCGGTTTCGACAGCCGCCCGGGCTGTACCTGACGAGATCATGCTGCCGAGCAACAGGCTGGCAACGCCAACGTGGAATGAAGACAACGCGGAAAAGCTGCGCATCACTGGGGTTCCTTGTGAAGTGCCGATATGGCACATCGCTATGACTGGATAACGAGACATAGGTTCCCCGCGCCCTTCGAGCTCCTCACGCGTGGTGCTGTAAGTATTCGTTCAATGCCTGGCGCGTCAGATCGTTCAAAGAAACGTTTTGACGGGTCGCGGCTAACGCTGCCGCCAGATGCAGATCATGTCCGATACGGACATTAAACGAACCTTTGCAAGGCAGTTCTGGCTGCTGTCCGAGCTGCTCGCAGCTTTGTAGATAATCATCCACCGCTTCGCGAAAAGCTGTTTCCAATTCTGCGACGGTTTGCCCTTCGTAACTTACCAGCGCCCGGATGAACAGCAGCTTTCCGAATAGACATTTATCCTCGGTGCTTGCCTCAATCGAGCCGATGTAACCCTTGTGCTGCAACTGGGCGCTCATGGAATCAGGCCTCCTGTTTTCAGTTGTTCAACGATCTTCTGGCGGTGTTGTTTATACGAGGTAAATGTGCACCGTTGGAAACGGGAAACTGTAACCGGACACTTTCTAGGTTCCTTGTGTCTATGCCAGTTGTTGCACTGGCTTGCGTCTCTGCTAGGATCCTTGTCGCATGCAGCAATACTTCTGTTTTCAGATGATCCCCCGAATGGTTCTGAAGGCCAGGGAAACCGGGCTTGCTACGGTTTCCTGCGTCAGAGAGATCCTTGAAGATCCAGATCCATCCTCCATTCCTCCGATCAGCGAGAACACCATGACCGCGAAAGCACTGACGCAAGAAGCCAGACACGAAGAAGCCCTGCGCAAGTACGCCCTGGACACGCCTCAGTTACTGGAAGAAATAAAGAACCTGAGTGCTGACGATCAGAAAGACCAGATCCAGTGGGCATTCGAGGACGAGGCTGAAGCCCAGGGGATGCAGCCCTGGGAGTTGACGCTCAAGTACACCAGCACACCTGAGGAGTTCGAGGCGCAACGCCTTGCCTTGCACAAGGAGGCGGCCGAGGTGTTGGGGGTGGAATGGGAGGAGTACTGCGAGATGAATAATTTGGTCGTTTAGCTGTGAGCTGCAAGCTACAAGCTACAAGCTACAAGCTACAAGCTACAAGCTACAAGCTACAAGCTACAAGCGTCGAGGCTTTGTCTTGCAGCTTGCAGCTTGCAGCTGCTCAGAGACTGAGCCGCATCGACAAATCCACCGCCTTCACATCCTTGGTCATCGCTCCAATCGAGATGTAGTCCACCCCGGTCTCGGCAATCGGGCGCAATGTGCTTTCGTTGACGCCGCCGCTGGCCTCCAGTTTGGCCTTGCCACCGTTCAGGCGCACGGCTTCGCGCATGTCGTCCAGGCTCAGTTCGTCGAGCATGATGATATCGGCATCGGCCGCCAGCGCTTCTTTCAATTCCGCCAGGCTTTCCACTTCGACTTCCACCGGCTTGCCTGGGGCGATTCTGTGGGCGGCAGCGATGGCCTGGGCGATCCCGCCGCAGGCGGCAATGTGGTTTTCCTTGATCAGGAACGCGTCGTACAAGCCGATGCGGTGGTTATGGCAACCGCCGCAAGTGACGGCGTATTTCTGCGCCAGGCGCAGGCCCGGCAGAGTCTTGCGGGTGTCCAGCAGCTTGACCTGGGTGTCGGCGACGAAGTCGGCCAGGTAGCGGGCCCGGGTAGCGACGCCTGACAGCAGTTGCAGGAAGTTCAACGCGCTGCGCTCGCCGGTCAGCAGCGAGCGAGCCGGGCCTTCGAGGTGGAACAGCGCCTGGTCGGGGCTGACCCGGTCGCCGTCGCGTACTTGCCAATGCACCGCGACCCGTGGGTCCAGTTGCCGGAACACCGCATCGACCCAGGCCGTGCCGCTGATGGTCGCGGCGTCGCGGGTAATGATGGTGGCCTTGGCCAAGCGTTCGGCGGGGATCAGTTGCGCGGTGATGTCGCCGCTGCCGATGTCTTCGAGCAACGCACGGCGCACGTTGGCTTCGATTTCGGCGGTCAGATCGGCGAGGCGTAGATTCGGCATGACGGGCTCCACAAACAAAGTGGCCCGATTATAGGGCCAGGCCGTGAGCGAACCCAAGGCGCCGCGCGCCTGCCCAGCGCTTCACGACCTGCATTTGGTCGCATCCTCGCAACATTTTCTGATTTTTCCGGTCACTTGTTGCGCAGTATTTCGAGCTCGATCACAGAGTCTGCTGGCAGGACGGGGTTCTTTTACCTGATAATCCGCCTTTCGATTGACGCCATAGCTTTGACGTTGCGAACCGAAGAATGCCGTTTCAGGAGGCTAGAATGCATAACGACGGGAATGTAGTGCCTTTACATAAGGTATCTACCGATCAGGCGAATCGTTCGCCGCTCGCCCGCCTGCCGGTGATTCTGCTCCAGGTCCGCGACAAGGCCGCCCAGCAGTTGCGCCAGGGTTTGCAGGGGCTGTTCGATAACGCCGACGACACGCTGTTCGAAATGGCCGACCGGGCGCGGGACGACGTCGAGCAGAACCTGTTCTTCGAAGCCATGCGCGACCTGCGCCTGAAGCGCAAGAGCATCGAGCGCGAATTCATCGAGCAGTTCTTCGATGCTTTCGTCAACCTGGCCCAGTATGATTTTACCCAGGCCACCCTCGCGCCCGTCGTGGCCGCCGGCATACCCGCGCAACCGACCAAGGACGAGCTGGAGCGACACCTGGCGGTCGAGTCCATGGTCGCCCGCGTGCTCAGGCACGATGGCGTGGCGCTCGAACAATTGACCGCCCGGCTCGGCGTATTACTGGAGCGGCCACTGACCAGCCAGCACAATCCATTGAGCCCGGCGTTGCTGTGCGAACATTTCCTGCAGGCCGGGCGCAATCTGGGGGTGGGGATCAAGGTCAAGCTGATCCTGCTCAAGCTGTTCGAGCGCTATGTGCTCAGCGAATGCGACCAACTCTATGCCGAGGCCAATCAGTTGCTGGCCGCCACCGGGATCCTGCCTGACCTCAAGGCCTCGCCGTCGCGGCGGGCCTCGGATCGCACCGCCGACAAGCCGGTGCCCAAGGCCGACAAACCAGCCAAACCGCGAGCGGCCGAGGTCGACGACAGCGTGCAGGAAGTGTTCGCCGCGTTGCAGAAGTTGTTGATGCAGGTACGCGGCAGTGTGGCGCCCACCCTGGAAGCCAGCGCACCGGCCCAGCCGATTTCCACCCGTGACCTGCTGCGGTTGCTCTCTCACTTGCAGCAATACGTGCCGGCACCTGCTGTGCAGGACGAATTCGACCTGCGCGGCCAGCTGGAACAATTGCTCACCCGCGTCAGCGTCAGGAGTGGCAAGTCCCGGGTTGTGGAGGATGCCGATGAGGACGTGATCAACCTGATCTCGATGATGTTCGAGTTCATCCTCGACGACCATAATCTGCCGGACACCTTCAAGGCCCTGATCGGGCGCCTGCAAATCCCGATGCTCAAGGTCGCGGTGCAGGACAAGAGTTTCTTCAGCCGCGGCAATCACCCCGCCCGCAGGTTGCTCAATGAGATTGCCGCCGCGGCCATGGGGTGTGGCGATTGCGATGACCAACAGCGCGATAGCCTCTACTTGCGTATCGAGCAGGTGGTCCAGCGCCTGTTGAATGATTATGTCGATGACCCGACGATTTTCTCCGAGTTGCTGGCTGACTTCCTGGCCTTCACCAGTGACGAACGGCGCCGCAGTGAATTGCTTGAGCAGCGCATCCGTGACGCGGAAGAGGGCAGGGCCAAGGCCGACCTCGCTCGGCAGCGAGTCGAAGGAGCGCTGAACCAGGTCCTGCTGGGCAAGGTGTTGCCCCAGGCGGTGGTGGAGTTCGTGCAACAGGCCTGGAGCCAGGTGCTGCTGTTGACCTGCTTCAAGCACGGTGAACATTCCGAGGAGTGGAAAGCGGATGTCCTGACCCTGGAGCAATTGATCTGGAGCGTCCAGCCGCACGATGAGTCCGACGCCGGCCTGCGCTTGCTGGCGATGGTGCCGGAACTGCTCAAGGCCCTGCGCGAGGGCTTGAGCCGCTCGGCGTTCGACCCGTTTGCCACCAGCGAATTCTTCAGTGAGTTGGAAGTCTTGCACGTGCAATCGCTAGAGCGCATGGGACAGGCGCCGGAGCAGGCGAAGCCGCAGCCGTCCGACCTGCCGGTAATGGTCCAGGTGTCGGAAAGAATCGTCCTGCGCGCAGCCAACAAGGCGCCGGCGGAGAGCGCGGCAGTTCGGCTGCCGGCCGATGACGTGGGCTTGATCCAGGTCGATCAATTGCGCCTGGGCAGTTGGGTCGAGTTCCAGGAAGAGGACGACAACCGCCTGCGCTGCAAGCTGGCGGCAATCATCCAGGCCACCGGCAAATATGTTTTCGTCAACCGCACCGGTCTCAAGGTGCTGGAGCACAGCCGCACCAGCCTGGCCCTGGAGTTCCGCCGAGGGGCGGCCCGGTTGCTGGACGACACGTTGTTGTTCGACCGGGCACTGGAGTCGGTGCTGGGCAATCTGCGCCAGCTCAATCGCGGCAAGTGATCGCGCAGCCGGGGCCGATCGCGGCATACTGGCGCCATTCACTGTCGTCATCGAAGGAACCCGTATGCAGCTGGACCCCGCGAGCGGTTGGTGTGATGGCGTGCGTCATTGCCCCTCGCCCAACTTCAATGCGCGCCCCGAGGGCGAAATTTCCCTGCTGGTGATCCACAACATCAGCCTGCCTCCGGCACAATTTGCCACGGGCAAGGTGCAGGAATTCTTCCAGAATCGTCTGGATGTCACGGAACATCCCTACTTTGCCGGTATCGCTGACCTGCGTGTCTCGGCGCATTTTCTGATCGAGCGTGACGGTGCCGTCACCCAGTTTGTCTCCTGTCTGGACCGCGCGTGGCATGCGGGCGTCTCATGTTTCGAGGGGCGGGAAACCTGTAACGATTTTTCCATAGGCATCGAGCTCGAGGGCACCGATGATCTGCCGTTCACCGACGCGCAATACGTCGCATTGGTGGACCTGACGCGGCAGCTGCAGGCGGCGTTCAAGGCGATCACGGTGCAGCGCATTTGCGGGCACAGCGACATCGCCCCGGGGCGCAAGACCGATCCAGGATCGGCATTCGACTGGGCACGCTACCGTGCGGCCCTGACAGAAGGGGAAGGACAATGAGTTTTCTGGTATTGCTGCTGGCGGTCTGGGTCGAGAAATTCTCGGCCTTGCGCCAGCGGGTCCAGCGCGACGGCGGTTGGTTGCGCGAGCTGAACAGGCTCGAGGCGCATCCCCGTTGGGTCAAACGACCATGGCTGGTGCTGATCGTCATGGTGGTGCTGCCGGCGGCGCTGCTGGCGCTGTTGCTGTGGGTGCTGGAGCCGGTAGCCTATGGGCTGTTGGCGCTACCGGTGCACCTGCTGGTGGTGATCTACAGCCTTGGGCGCGGCGATCTGCTCGCCGGCCTGGGGCCGTTTCGCGATGCGTGGCGTCGGCAAGACCTGCAAGCGGCAGCCCATGTCGCCAGGCGCGACCTGGGCCTTGAAGCCAGCGACGGCGAGCAACTGCTGGAGCGGGTCCAGGGGCACCTGTTGTGGCAGGCCTACCAGAGCTTTTTCGCGGTGATTTTCTGGTACTTCCTGCTCGGTCCGGTGGCGGCCTTGAGTTATCGGCTACTGGCATTGGCCGCCGAGCACAGCCTCAACCCCGGCGTAGCGGAGCGGGCCGCGCAGATGCGCCATGCCTTCGACTGGGTGCCCGTGCGGCTGCTGGCGGCAAGCTTCGCCCTGGTGGGCAACTTCGTCGCGGTCAGTCGGGTCATGCTGCACGAGTTGCTGAACTGGAACATCAGCGCCGCGGAACTCATCGACAAGGTTGGCCTGGTGGCGGGTGAGATTCCCAAGCCCGTGGCCGGGCCGGACGGCATCAACAGCCTGGACCGGCTCTGGGAACTGCTGCTGCGCGCGGCACTGCTCTGGTATGCGGGGTTTGCGTTGTGGACGGTGTTGGCCTGACACAGCGAGTGATCGAATGACCGGCAGCTTGTTGTGATAAGTGAGCCTGTTGTGGCCAGTGCGCTTATTGTGGCGAGGGAGCTTGCTGTGGCGAGGGAGCTTGCTCCCGCTGAGGTGCGAAGCGCCTCCAATAGATTGCGGCCGCTGCGCGCCCGAACGGGAGCAAGCTCCCTCGCCACAGGGACCGTGCCACGTTGACTCGTTAACCTTAAGTTACAAATCTCACCGCCGATTTAGGCTATACAGGAACAGCGCCCGAATAGTGGCTTTGTGCTGTCTGCGTGCGCCTGCCCATAACAATAACAACACTACCGGGAGACTCCCTTGTGAAGAGTTTGCTCTGGCCCGCCGTCGCCCTGATGAACCGCCTGAGCTTCGGCATGAAGTTCAGCCTGATCAGCGTGTTGTTTCTTGTGCCCATGCTGGCGACCAACTTCTTTCTGGTGCGCGATTCCTACCGCGAATTCCAGTGCACCCAGGTGGAGCTGCAAAGCCTCGACCTGCTGGGCAGCAGTCTGGCCCTGCGCCGGGATCTGGAAACCCTGAATAATCTGGTGCAGATCAACGCCAGCCTGGGGCAGTCCGGCAAGGCCGGCGACGTGGAGGCAAAGATCGGCACCCTTGAGCAGCAAGTCCTGGCACGCCTGCAAGGTATGACGGCCATGGCTGTGGAGCCTGAACAGGTCAGCGCCTTCGACGCCAAGCGCGACGAGATAATTGCCGCGTTCAAGGCCCAGCAGGCCGAAAGCTCCCTGCAAAGCAAAAGTGCACTGATCGGCAAGCTGCTCAACAGCGCCCAGATGTTCAACCAGATCATTGCCAGTCAGGCCGGGTTGAGTCGTGACAACCAGAGCGACATCCGTCAGCTCAGCGAGCTGATTGTCGGCACCACCCCAAAAGTCACTCAACTGCTGGGTGAGGGCCGTGCGTTGGGCGCGTCTTCATTGGGACAGGGGTTCCTCAATTCGGCGGCGAGCACCCGCTTCGAAGAGTTGCTCGCGCAGATCGAAAAACTCCAGGGCGAATACGAGCTGAAACTGCAAGACGCCCTGGGGTCGAGCAAAGCCGCTGGGCAAGCCCTGGCCGAGCAGGCGGATGGCAGTAAGAGCACCCTCAAGAAAGCTTCGGAACTGATCGAAGAACAAGTGGTGATGGCCGACACCCTGGATGCGCCATGGCCGGCGTTCTTTGAACAGGTCAGTGGCCTGATGGAGCGTACCTACCGGCTGAACGACGCGACCCAGGCCTTTCTTGGCGTGCAGTTGCAACATCGCCTGGAGCAGAACCGCAGCCACATGGTGTTGCAAGCCGTGGCCCTGGCGGCGGTATTCCTGCTGATTTTTTACCTGTATGCCGGTTTCTACGCCTCGACCCGCACCACCCTCCAGCACTTGGGCCAGATGATGGACAAGGTGGCGGCGGGGGACATGACGGTGAATTTCGTCGCCCGTAGCAAGGACGAGCTGGGGGAGTTGGGTGAGGTGTTCAACGGCACGGTGGCGAAGATCCATGACCTGATCGAACAGGTCGGTCGCACGGTCGCCGAAGTCGAGCGTCAGGCCGGCCAGGTGGAAACGGTATCGGCCCGCAGCAACCAGGCGGTTGCCGGGCAGCGCAGCCAGATCGAACTGGTGGCCACCGCAATGAACCAGATGTCAGCCACCGCCCAGGAAGTGGCCCGCAGCGCCGCCGCAGCGGTCAGCAGCGCCCACAGTGTGAATGACGAGACCCTCAGCGGGCGTGGCTTGGTGGAATCCCAGCAGGGCAGCATCGCTCGCCTGGCCAGCGAGATCGACCAGTCGGTGCAGGTCATCAATCAGCTGGCAACTGACAGCCAGGCGATCAGCCGCGTGCTGGACGTGATCAAGAGCATCGCCGAGCAGACCAACCTGCTGGCCCTCAACGCCGCTATCGAAGCCGCCCGCGCCGGCGAGCAAGGGCGCGGCTTTGCGGTGGTGGCCGATGAGGTCCGGACCCTGGCCAAGCGGACCCAGCAATCGACCGAAGAAATCGAAGCGATGATCAGCCGCCTGCACGGCGGAGTAGGCGCAGCCGTCAAGGCGATGGGCAGCAGCCATGAGATGGCCAGCGGCACGGTCGGCCAGTCGGAGAAGGTCCAGCAGGCCTTGGAAAATATCCTCGGTGCGGTCGGCATGATCGTCGACCAGAACCAGCAGATCGCCGCAGCAGTGGAGCAACAGACGGCCGTGGCCCACGACATCGACCAGAACATCGTCGAAATCAACCGCGCCGGCGAACGCACCGCCGAAGGCGCGCACCAGACCGAGGATGCCAGCCGCGAACTGTCAGCCCAGGTGGTGCAGCTCAAGCAGTTGATCAATGCGTTTCGGGTTTAGCCAATAAAAGCCGCACCACCGCCTCCCTTGTGGGAGCGAGCCTGCTCGCGATAGCGGTCTGTCAGACACCATTGCGTTGCCTGATACACCGCATCGCGAGCAGGCTCGCTCCCACAGGGAAACGCGGTTACCACCCAAACAATTGGCGTGCGTTCTGAGTGCTGGCTTCGGCCAGCCGCTCAGGACTGATCGACATAATCTGCGCCAACGCCGCGCAAATGGCCGGCAGATGCGCCGGGCTGTTGCGCTGGCCGGGGAACATCGCCGGGGCCATGTCCGGCGAGTCGGTTTCCAGCACTACCGCCTCCAGCGGCAGTTGCGCCAGAACCCGGTGCATGCGCAGGGCCTGGGGCCAAGTGGCGGCACCGCCGAGGCCGAGCTTGAAACCCAGCTTGATGTATTCGCGGGCCTCCTCGAGGCTGCCGGCGAAGGCATGGATGATCCCCGCGCGCTTGAGGCCGATGCGCTTGAGTGTCGCGATGACGGCGGCATGGCTGCGGCGCACGTGGATCAGCGCCGGCAGCTCGAACTCCGCCGCCAGTTGCAGTTGGGCCTCGAACAACGCCTGCTGGCGCTCACGGTCCAGGGTCTGGACGTAATAATCCAGGCCGATTTCCCCTACTGCGCACAACTGCCGATGCCCGGTCACGCGGGCCAGCCAGTCACGCAAATGCGTCAGGTCCTCGGGTTGATGCTGCTCCAGGTACACCGGGTGCAGGCCCAACGCGGCGTGCAGCTGCGGGTCGCTTTGTACCAGATCCCAGACCCGTTGCCAGTTGTCCCGATAGACCCCCAGCACCACCATCTCGCGGACTCCCAGCGCACGACTCTCGGCCAGCAGGGCCGGGCGGTCCGCATCGAAATCGGGAAAGTCCAGATGGGTGTGGGTGTCGATCAGCTCCATGGGTCAGCCTTGGTGAATGCGCTGCTTGAAAGTCCGCGCAATGGCCTGCACGCCCGGCTGGTAGTCATCGTTTTCGATGGCAGCCAGCGCAAGCTGCAGAGCCTTGTCAGCGATCAACTGATGCTGCTGGGACATGGCGTTGACCGGCAGCGGCAAAAAATCCAGCAGTTGCGTATCACCAAACGTGCCCAGGCGCAGCGGGCGCGACTTGAGCGGGAAGTCGTGCAGCGCGTCGAACACCCCTTGCAGCAGCACGTAGGAGGTGGTGATCAGCGCATCCGGCAAATGGCCCAGGCGCGTGAGCATTTCTTCCATCAATTGCCGACCGCATTCACGGCTGAACGATTCGCCGTGCTCGATCAGCACCTGGCCCTCGAACCCGGCCAACGCGTCGCGAAAGCCTGCGGTCCGCTCCTGGCTGATGCTCAGTTCGGGGCGGGCGCTGATCAGGGCGATCTGCCGGGGCTTGGTCTCCAGCAGGCTGCGGGTCAATTGGAGGCTGGCCTGGCGGTCATCGCTGATCACCGAGCAGAAATGCGCCGGCTCCATGACCCGGTCGATGGCGATGATCGGAATGCCCTTGGCCTGCAATTGCTGGTAGCTGTCGTCACCGGCCGGCAGGCAACTGGCGACGATCAGCGCATCGCAGCGTCGGGCACGGAATAGTTGCAGCAGTTGCCGTTCGCTGTCGGGCGCATCGTCGGAGCTGGCGATCAGCAACTGATAACCCCTGGCTCGGGCGCCTTGCTCCAGCAGCTTGGCGATGCGCGCATAACTGGGGTTCTCCAGATCCGGCAGGATGAAGCCCAAGGTGCGCGTGTGTCGACTGCGCAGCCCGGCGGCCTGGGGATTGGGCGTGAAGCCGTGCTCCTCGACCACCGCCCGCACCCGTTCGACGGTGGCGCTGCTGATGCGTTGCTGTTCGGCCTTGCCGTTGATGACGTAGCTGGCCGTGGTCACGGACACACCGGCGAGCTGGGCGATATCACTGAGTTTCAACCCGGTTTTCCTTGTTTTTTCGAGTTTGCCCGACAATAAGGGCCATCCTACCCGATTCAAGATGACGGTCACCGCCCTGACACTGGCGACAAGTTGCACTTCAACGACAAGAGATTATCGAGTAACGTGCCAATCCTTCTAGATTAAACGTTTCAGCAAGCGTATTTTCAAGGCTGTCAGGATTTTTGGCCGTGCTGCCGCGATAGCGCCAAAAACCGTTCTGCGACGCTAAGCTGATTCCATTCAAAACAATACCTGGCGCCGACCGGACGCCAAAAAGGAGAAAGCATGCTCGAGCTCACTCTAGAGCAGATATCCATGGCGCAGACCGCCGTGGATAAAGACGCAGCGCTGCAACTGCTCGCTGACCGACTGGTGGCCGATGGTCTGGTCGCCGAGGGTTACCTCGCCGGCTTGCAGGCTCGCGAAGCCCAGGGCTCGACCTTTCTTGGGCAAGGGATTGCCATTCCCCACGGTACTCCGCAGACCCGCGACCTGGTGCACGCCACCGGCGTGCGCCTGCTGCAATTCCCCGAAGGTGTGGACTGGGGCGATGGGCAGATTGTCTACCTGGCCATCGGCATCGCGGCCAAGTCCGACGAACACCTGCGCCTGCTGCAACTGCTGACTCGCGCCCTCGGCGAGACCGACCTGGGCCAGGCCCTGCGGCGCGCCGGTTCTCCCGAGGCGCTGTTGAAACTGCTGCAAGGGGCGCCGCAGGAGCTGGCTCTGGATGCGCAGATGATCGGTCTTGGTGTGTCGGCCGATGATTTTGAAGAACTGGTCTGGCGTGGCGCCCGGTTGCTGCGCCAGGCCGACTGCGTGAGCAATGGTTTTGCCGGGGTCTTGCAGCAGGTCGAGGCGCTGCCCCTGGGCGACGGCCTGTGGTGGCTGCACAGCGAGCAGACTGTCAAGCGTCCGGGCCTGGCGTTCGTCACGCCGGACAAGCCCATCCGTTACCTCGGCCAACCCTTGAGCGGGCTGTTCTGCCTCGCCAGCCTGGGCGAGGCCCACCAGGCATTGCTGGAAAGGCTCTGTGCGCTGCTGATCGAGGGCCGCGGCCATGAACTGGGCCAAGCCACCAGCAGCCGCAAGGTGTTGGAAGTGCTCGGCGGTGAACTGCCCGCCGACTGGCCCAGCGCCCGCATCGGTCTGGCCAATGCCCACGGTTTGCATGCACGCCCGGCGAAGATCCTGGCGCAACTGGCGAAGAGCTTCGACGGCGAGATCCGCGTACGCATCGTCGACGGCCAGGACAGCGCCGTGTCGGTCAAGAGCCTGAGCAAGTTGCTGAGCCTGGGCGCCCGTCGCGGACAAGTCCTGGAATTCATCGCCGAACCGAGCATTGCCGCCGACGCACTGCCGGCGTTGCTGGCGGCCATCGAGGAAGGCTTGGGCGAAGAAGTCGAGCCGCTGCCGCCACCGACTGCGCCACAGGAAACCGTCGTAGCGGACGTCGCGACGGTCGTGCTGGCGCCCGAATCCGGCAGCCTGATCCAGGCGGTGCCTGCGGCTCCAGGCATCGCCATCGGCCCGGCTCACGTCCAGGTCCTGCAAGCCATCGACTATCCGCTGCGCGGCGAGTCGGCAGCCATTGAGCGTGAGCGTCTGCAAAAAGCGCTGAACCAGGTGCGCCGTGATATCGAAGGGCTGATCGAGCGCGCCAAGGCCAAGGCCATCCGTGAGATTTTCATCACCCACCAGGAAATGCTCGACGACCCGGAGCTGACCGACGAAGTCGACACCCGCCTGAAACTGGGTGAGAGCGCGCAAGCCGCCTGGATGGGCGTGATCGAGGCCGCCGCGAAGGAACAGGAAGCCTTGCAGGACGCCCTGCTCGCCGAACGTGCCGCCGACCTGCGGGACGTCGGTCGGCGGGTGCTGGCGCAGTTGTGCGGTGTGCAAACCCCGAACGAACCGGAGCAACCGTACATCCTGGTGATGGACGAAGTCGGTCCGTCCGATGTGGCGCGCCTGGACCCGACCCGCGTGGCAGGGATTCTCACTGCCCGTGGGGGCGCCACCGCCCACAGTGCGATTGTTGCCCGGGCCCTGGGCATTCCAGCGCTGGTCGGCGCCGGTGCTTCGGTCTTGCTGCTGGCGCCGGGCACTTCGCTGCTGCTCGACGGCCAGCGCGGTCGCCTGCACGTGGACCCGGACGCCGCCACCCTGCAACGGGCCGCGCAAGAACGCGATACCCGCGAGCGGCGCCTAAAGGTGGCCGCCGAACAGCGCCATCAACCGGCCGTGACCGGCGACGGTCACGCCGTGGAAGTATTCGCCAACATCGGTGAAAGTGCCGGCGTCATCAGCGCGGTGGAGCAGGGCGCCGAGGGTATCGGCCTGTTGCGCACCGAGCTGATTTTCATGGCCCACAACCAGGCGCCGGACGAAGCGACCCAGGAGGCCGAGTACCGCAAGGTCCTCGATGGCCTGGCCGGGCGGCCGCTGGTGGTGCGCACCCTGGACGTGGGCGGCGACAAACCGCTGCCGTACTGGCCGATCGCGAAGGAGGAAAACCCGTTCCTGGGCGTGCGTGGCATTCGCTTGACCTTGCAGCGCCCGCAGATCATGGAAACGCAGCTGCGCGCTCTGTTGCGCTCGGCGGACAACCGTCCGTTGCGGATCATGTTCCCCATGGTCGGCAGCGTCGATGAGTGGCGCCAGGCCCGGGACATGACCGAGCGCCTGCGCCGGGAAAACCCCGTGGCGGACCTGCAACTGGGGATCATGATCGAAGTGCCGTCCGCCGCCTTGCTGGCGCCGGTGCTTGCCAAGGAAGTGGACTTCTTCAGCGTCGGCACCAACGACCTGACCCAATACACCCTGGCCATCGACCGGGGGCATCCGACCCTGTCGGCCCAGGCCGATGGCTTGCACCCGGCAGTGCTGCAACTGATCGACATCACCGTGCGGGCCGCCCATGCCCATGGCAAGTGGGTCGGGGTCTGCGGCGAGCTGGCGGCCGATCCGTTGGCGGTGCCGGTGCTGGTGGGCCTGGGCGTGGACGAGCTGAGTGTCTCGGCCCGCAGCATTGCCGAGGTCAAGGCGCGGGTTCGTGAACTGAAACTCGCCCAGGTCCAGACCCTGGCCCAGTCGGCGTTGGCCGTGGGTAGCGCCGATGACGTGCGCGCATTAGTGGAGGCGCTGTAATGGCGAAGATTCTCACCCTGACCCTCAACCCGGCGCTCGACCTCACGGTAGAGCTGGCGCGCCTGGAGCCGGGGCAGGTCAACCGCAGCGATGCGATGCACAGCCACGCCGCCGGCAAGGGCGTGAACGTGGCCCAGGTACTGGCTGATCTGGGCCACACCTTGACGGTCAGCGGTTTTCTCGGCGAGGACAACGCCCAGCCGTTCGAGACGCTGTTTGCCCAGCGCGGTTTTGTCGACGGGTTTGTCCGTGTGCCGGGCGAAACCCGCAGCAACGTCAAGCTCGCCGAACAGGACGGGCGCATCACCGACCTCAACGGGCCTGGCCCGGTGGTGGACGACGCCGCGCAACAGGCGTTGCTGGAGCGACTGGAACACATCGCTCCTGGCCACGACGCGGTGGTGGTCGCCGGCAGCCTGCCCCGCGGCGTCAGCCCGCAATGGCTGCAGGCGTTGATCACGCGCTTGAAAGCACTCGGTTTGAATGTGGCCCTGGACACCAGTGGCGAGGCCTTGCGCGTTGCGTTGGCCGCCGGGCCATGGCTGATCAAGCCGAACACCGAGGAACTGGCCGATGCGCTGGGGTGTGAAGTGGTCAGCGAGCAGGCCCAGGCCGAAGCGGCGCAGCGCCTGCACGCCCAAGGCATCGAACATATTGTGATTTCCCACGGCGCCGAGGGTGTGAACTGGTTCAGCGTCGGTTCGGCGTTGCATGCGTCGCCGCCCAAGGTCAGCGTTGCCAGCACCGTCGGCGCCGGGGATTCACTGCTGGCCGGCATGCTGCATGGCCTGCTCGGCGCGCACACCCCGGAGCAGACCCTGCGCAGCGCCACGGCCATCGCGGCGATGGCGGTCACGCAGATCGGTTTTGGCATCCACGACACCGCGTTGCTGGCGTCGCTTGAACAGGGCGTGCGCGTGCGCCCCCTGACAGAACAATAAGAGGGTTCGCAAGAATGAAATTAGCCATTGTGACGGCCTGCCCGAACGGCATGGTCACCAGTGTGTTGTGCGCCCGCCTGCTGGACGCAGCAGCCCAGCGCCAGGGTTGGAGCACCAGCGTCGAAGTGCATGATGCGGCCCATCCGGAACGCCAGTTGTCGGCGGCCACCCTGGAGGCGGCCGAGTGGGTGTTGCTGGTGACCAGCGGCCCGTTGGACCTGTCGCGGTTCGTCGGCAAGCGAGTGTTTCGCAGCACCCCGGCTCAGGCCCTGCAAGACGTCGATTCGCTGCTGCGCCGTGGTGCTGAAGAGGCCAGCGTGCTTCGCGAATCGGACGTGCTCGAACAGGCACCGGCGTCCTCGGTCTCGACCGAGCGCGCCCCGCGCCTGGTCGCCATCACCGCCTGCCCGACTGGCGTCGCCCATACCTTCATGGCCGCCGAAGCCTTGCAACAGGCGGCGACGCGGCTGGGCTACGACCTGCAAGTGGAAACCCAAGGCTCGGTGGGTGCGCGCAACCCGTTGAGCGCCGAAGCCATCGCCGAGGCCGACGTGGTGCTGCTCGCCACGGACATCGAAGTGGCGACCGAGCGTTTCGCTGGCAAGAAAATCTACCGCTGCGGCACCGGCATCGCCCTGAAACAGGCCGAGGCCACGCTGAACAAAGCCCTGACCGAAGGCCGCCAGGAAAGCGTAGCGAGCGGTTCGGCCAGCCCGGCCAAGTCGGAGAAGACCGGGGTCTACAAGCACCTGCTGACCGGCGTGTCGTTCATGCTGCCGATGGTGGTGGCCGGTGGGTTGCTGATTGCGTTGTCGTTCGTCTTCGGCATTACCGCGTTCAAGGAACCCGGCACGCTGGCGGCGGCGCTGATGCAGATCGGTGGCGACACGGCGTTCAAGCTGATGGTGCCGCTGCTGGCCGGCTACATCGCCTATTCCATCGCCGACCGTCCCGGCCTGGCGCCGGGGATGATCGGTGGATTGCTGGCAAGCACCCTGGGCGCCGGTTTCATCGGCGGGATCATCGCCGGTTTCCTCGCCGGTTACGCGGCTTTGGCGATCAACCGTTATGCGCGCCTGCCCCAGAGCCTGGAGGCATTGAAGCCGATCCTGATCATCCCGCTGCTGGCGAGTCTGTTCACCGGCCTGGTGATGATCTACATCGTCGGCAAACCGGTAGCCGGCATGCTGGAAGGCCTCACGCATTTCCTCGACAGCATGGGCACCACCAACGCCATTCTGCTGGGTGTGCTGCTCGGGGCGATGATGTGCGTCGATCTTGGCGGGCCGATCAACAAGGCCGCCTATGCGTTCTCGGTGGGTCTGCTCGCATCGCAAAGCTATGCGCCGATGGCCGCGACCATGGCCGCCGGAATGGTGCCGCCGATTGGCCTGGGCATCGCCACCTTCATCGCCCGGCGCAAGTTCGCCCAGACCGAGCGCGAGGCCGGCAAGGCGGCGCTGGTGTTGGGGCTGTGCTTCATCTCCGAAGGTGCGATCCCATTCGCCGCCAAGGATCCGCTGCGGGTGATCCCGGCCAGTATCGCCGGCGGTGCGTTGACCGGTGCGCTATCGATGTACTTCGGCTGCAAACTCATGGCCCCCCACGGCGGGCTGTTCGTCATGCTGATCCCCAACGCCATCAACCATGCGCTGTTGTACCTGCTGGCAATCGTTGCGGGGAGCCTGGTGACCGGCGTGGCGTATGCGCTGCTCAAGCGGCCGGAAGCGGTGGAGATGGCGTTGGAGCCGGCGAAGGCCTGACCCGTTTTTTGAAGCAATGAAGTCCCCCTGTGGGAGCGAGCTTGCTCGCGATAGCGGTGTATCAGTCGACAACTTGGTTGCCTGACACTCCGCCATCGCGAGCAAGCTCGCTCCCACATTGGTTTTGGGGCGGGCATAAATCCCTGTCACACCCACTTCACAGAGCCATGCTTAAGTTTTCCCATTTTCAAGGGAGAACACCATGAGCGAATTCGACCGGGACCGGCGTCGTGTGATACAGGCCGTGGGCGCAGGTTTGTTGTTGCCGGGGCTGGCGCCGGCGGTGATCGCTTCGGTCAAGGACCGTCCGCTGCTCACCGACGGTGTGCAATCCGGCGACTTGCAAGGCGACCGGGCGATGATCTGGAGCCGCAGCGACCGTCCGGCGCGGATGGTGGTGGAGTGGGACACCCGCAGTCACTTTCGCAATCCACGGCGTGTGGTCTCGCCGCTGGCCGACAGTCGCAGCGATTTCACCGCTCGGGTCGAGCTGACCGGGTTGCCCCGTGACCAGGCGATTTTCTATCGGGTACGGTTCGAAGACGCCCAGAGCGGTGTCGCCAGTGAACCCTGGTTCGGTCACCTGCGCAGCGTGCCGCAGTTCAAGCGCAACATCCGTTTTGTCTGGAGCGGTGACACGGTCGGCCAGGGCTTTGGCATCAACCCGGACATCGGCGGCATGCGCATCTACGAAGCCATGCGCCTGCGCCTGCCGGATTTCTTTATCCACAGCGGTGACACCATCTACGCCGACGGCCCGGTGCCGGCGCAGATCACCACCGAGGGCGGGCGCGTCTGGCGCAACCTCACCACGCAAGCCAAGAGCAAGGTCGCCGAGACGCTGGACGAGTATCGCGGCAACTACCGCTACAACCTGATGGACGAGAACGTACGGCGCTTCAACGCCGAGGTGCCGCAGATCTGGCAGTGGGACGACCATGAAGTGGTGAACAACTGGTCGCCGGGCAAGCAGTTGGACGAGCGCTACCAGACCAAGGATATCCACAGCCTCGTCGGACGTGCGCGTCAGGCCTGGCTGGAGTACGCGCCGATGCGCCTGCAAAAGGCCGACGGCGGCGGGCGGATCTACCGCAAGCTCGGTTACGGGCCGATGCTGGATGTGTTCGTGCTCGATATGCGCAGCTACCGTGAAGCCAACGACGCCAACCTGGGCGCGGCCAAGCCTTTCCTGGGGCGTGAACAGTTGAACTGGCTCAAGCGCGAATTGAAGCAGTCCCGGGCTCAATGGAAAGTCATCGCCGCCGACATGCCCATCGGCCTCGGCGTGCCCGATGGTGAAGTCAGCCCCGGCGTGCCGCGCTGGGAAGCGGTCGCCAACGGTGACCCGGGCCAGGCCCAGGGCCGTGAAGTGGAAATCGCCGAGTTGCTGGGCTTCCTGCGCAAGCATCAAGTGCGCAACTACGTCTGGTTCACCGCTGATGTGCACTATTGCGCCGCCCACCACTACCATCCCGAACAAGCCGCGTTCCAGGATTTCGAACCGTTCTGGGAGTTCGTCGCCGGGCCGTTGAACGCCGGCAGTTTCGGCCCCAACGCCCTGGACAAAACCTTCGGCCCCGAGGTGGTGTTCCAGAAAGCACCACCGGCCCAGAACACCTCGCCGTTTGCCGGGTATCAGTTCTTTGGCGAGGTGAACATCGACGGGGCTAGCGGGGAGATGAGCGTGGTGTTGCGTGATCTGGAGGGGGTGGCGGTGTTTGAGAAGAAATTGCAGCCGGTTTGACTGTGTTTCATTTCCTGTGGGAGCAAGTTCTGTGGGAGCGAGCTTGCTCGCGATGGCGGTGTGTCAGTTAACACTGCACTAGCTGACGATCCGCTATCGCGAGCAAGCTCGCTCCCACAGGGGACGGTGTGTTCTTGAGTCGGGGGGCTCAGTAAACGTCTCGCCGATACCGCCCTTGTTCGATCAGATGCTGAACTTCCTCGGCCCCAAGGATTTCAGTAAGCGCCTGGTCCACCCCCGAAGCCATGCCTTGCAGGCTGCCGCAGATGTAGATCACCGCGCCGTCGGCCAGCCATTGCTTGAGCAGCGGGGCGGATTGGCGCAGGCGGTCCTGGACGTAGATTTTCTGTTGCTGGTCTCGGGAGAAGGCCAGGTCCAGGCGCTCCAGGTCGCCTGAAGCCACCCATTCCTCCAACTCGTCGCGGCAGTGGAAATCATGCTCGCGCTGGCGTTCACCAAAGATCAGCCAGTTGCGCTGCATGCCTTCGGCAACGCGGGCCTTGAGCAGGCTGCGCAGGCCGGCCAGGCCGGTGCCGTTGCCCAGCAGGATCATCGGCACGCCTTTGGCCGGCAGGTGGAAACCGCTGTTGCGCCGCAGCCGCAGGCTGATGGCGCTGCCCAGCGGCGCGTGTTCGGTGAGCCAGCCGGAGCCGATGCCCAGGTTGCCATCGGCGTGACGCTCCTGGCGCACCAGCAATTCCAGCACGCCGTCGGCCGGGATCGAGGCGATGGAGTATTCGCGCATCGCCAGCGGTGCCAGTGCATCCACCAGCGCCTGGGCGTGCAGGCCGACCAGATGAGCGCGATTTTCCGGCAACTGGCGGGTGGCCAGGGCCTGCTCGAGGCTCAGCGACAAGCCGTCGACCTGCACCCGGGCCTGGCCGGCGATGCCCAGGCCATCGAGGAAATGTTCGATGGCCCAGGGATCGTTGCGTGGCAGGATCTCGACCAGGTCACCGGCCAGCCAACTGCTCGGGCCGGGCGCGGTGAGGCCCAGCAGGTATACGCCCGAGCCGCTGCTGTCGGGGTTGAGCAGGCTGCGTTGGGTCAACGTCCAGTTCTCGAAACTCGGCGCCTGCCAGGTGTCCGCGGGCGTCTGGCCGGTCAGTTCCGCCAATTGCTGTTGCCAATGACGCAGGGCGTAGGGGTCGCCGCTGTCGACTTCCACCGGGGCGAACAAGGTCTTGCCGCCGTGCTCCGCCAGCCACGTGTGCAAGCGTCGGGCAAAGCCGCAGAAATTTTCGTACTGGCGGTCGCCCAGGCCCAGCACCGAATACTGCAGACGCTCCAGGCTCAAGGCCCGGCCCAGTACCTTGCGCTCGAATCCCCGGGCGCTGTCCGGCCCCTCGCCGTCGCCGAAGGTGCTGACCACGAACAAGGCATGGGTGGCGTTGCTCAGGTCCCGGTCGTTGACGTTCGCCAGCGGCTGGACGTTTACCGGCAACCCGGCGGCCTGGAGCTGGCCGGCGGTCTGCCAGGCCAGTTGCTCGGCGAAACCGCTCTGGCTGGCAAAGCCGATCAACCACGCCGGGGCATTGCCGGGGTTGCCTGCGAGTGCCCGGCGGGCTTGGCTGGCCTGGCGCTTCTTGCGTCGGCGATCCAGGTACAACAACCAACCGGTGATGAAGAACAACGGCATGGTCAGCGCGGCCAGGGTCACCAGGATCCGTCCGGCCAGGCCGAAATAGCTGCCGACGTGCAGCGCATAGATGCTGGTGAGCAGTTGCGCCTTGAGGCTCTTGTCGCTGTAGCGGCTATGACGGCTGACGGCCCCGGTGGTCGGGTCGAGCATGAGCTGGTTCAAGGCCCGGTCGTGGGGAGAGTTTTTCAGCATGTAGAACACGGTCGCCGGTTGCCCGGCCACCGGTGGCATGCGCACGTTATAGCTGGACAGGTCGGGGCCGGCAGCGCTGTAGATGCTGCTCCACATGGCGCGGTAGTCGGCCACGGGTGGCGGGCCGCTCGGTGCCGGGCCACGGTTGCGTACCCGTTCTTCCTTGGGCGAATCGGAGAGCAGCTGGCTGACGGCTTTGTTGTACCAATCGTAGGACCAGGTCAACCCGGTCAGCGCCGCCAGCAGATAGAACAGCAGGCACCAGGTGCCGGCCACCGAATGCAGGTCCCAATTGAAACTGCGGCCTTTTTTCCTCCAGTCGAGGGTCAGCCAGGCGCGCCAGCTTCGCCATCGGCGCGGCCAGCGCAGGTACAGGCCGGACAGGCAGAAAAACACCAGGATCAGTGTGCAGGCCCCGGTGATCTGCCGGCCTACGTCATCCAGGGTCAGGACCCGGTGCAGCCGCAGCAGCAGGCCGAAGAAATCCTGGCCCACCACATCGCCGAGGAACTGCGCGTTGTAGGGATTGAAATAGCGCATCGGGCCGCGCTTTTCCCCGGGCGGCGCGGTGAAAATTACCCGGGCGGCGTTGCCGCTGTCGGTCTCGACCCAGAGCATGGAAACGGTTTTACCGGACGCGGCCTCGATCTGTTCCACCAGCTCGGCAGGCGGCAGGACGCCGGCCGGTTGTTTCTCGACCGTCAGCACCTGCGGATTCAGCGCCCGCAGGATCTCGTCCTGGAACGACACCGCCGCCCCGGTAATGCCCATCAACGCCAGGACCAGCCCGGCACTGATGCCGAAAAACCAGTGCAACTGGAACAGGGTTTTCTTCAACACGTCGCCCGCCTTGTTCAATCAATACTGTTCATCACGGCGCGCATTATGCCGTGTGTTATCGAGAAGCATTCATAAACACACAATAAAGCCCCGCTCATGGGGATGAGCGGGGCTTTATTGCGTTATCTGTCGTGGCAACCGTGGCGAGGGAGCTTGCTCCCGCTGGGCTGCGCAGCAGCCCCTTGGAGGACTCAGCCGCTCAGCCCGAAATACCGCAGCGCCGAATCTCAGGGCTGCTTCGCACCCCAGCGGGAGCAAGCTCCCTCGCCACAGGTTTCACCTTGTTCCTGAACTAAACAGTTTCATCAGGCCCCAGCCCAGGTGTTGCGCCTGAATCATGGCTCCAATCAGAAATGGAAATTGGTACTCAACAACGCCGTGCGCCCTGCCGCCTGGTTGGCGAAGTGCGTCGAGAAGGCTTTGTCGTAGTAGGTTTCGTCGGTCAGGTTCTGCACGTTGAGTTGCAGATCCAGGTTTTTGCTGACCTTGTAGTTGGCCATGGCGTCGTAGCGCACGTAGGAGTCGACCATCGTGGTATTTGCCACGCTGCCGAATACGTCGTCCACATAGAACGCGCCGCCGCCAATGGTCAGTTTCGGCGTGATCGCGTAAGTGGTCCAGACGCTGGCGCTGTTCTTCGGCGTGTTCGGCAGTTCATTGCCGTCGGTGACGCTCAGCGGGCCGCCATCGACCTGTTCGCTGTCCAGGTAGCTGTAGCCGGCGAACACTTGCCACTTCTCGGTGATCTTGCCGCTGGCCGACAGTTCGAGGCCGTCGACCCGGGTGGTACCGGCGTTCTCATAGGTGGTGGCGTCGACCTGGACGCGCGCGTTCTCCTTCTCGGTGCGGAAGATCGCCGCAGTCAGCGAGAGACGGTCGTTGAGCAGGTCCCACTTGGTGCCGATTTCGTAGTTCTTGGTAGTTTCCGGCTCCATGTCGCTCTTGAGCAGGTTGCCGTTGCGATCCGGGGTGCCGCCCAGCGGGTTGCCTTCAGTGCCTTCGCCGACCATGTTGCCCGGCGGTGTCGCCGAGGTGGCGTAGGAGGCGTAGATGCTGCCGTTGTCTGCCGGTTTCCAGACCAGGCCAAACTGGCCGGTGATGAATTCGCTGGTGTCGTCGCCCTTGGATGTGGTGGTGCCGGCGGCGTTATAGGTCTTGTACTTCGTGTCGAAGTGGTCGTAGCGCAGGCCCATGTTCACCAGCCACTGTGGCGACAGTTCCAGGGTATCGAACGCATAGAGCGCACGGGTGACGCTGGTGGTTTCGGTGCCGGCGTAATTGCGCGCGATGCGGCCATTCCACGGATCGTTCGGGTTCGGGTTCGCCAGCGAGGTGCAGTTGTAGCCGCTCGACGCGCCGATCATCGATGGCCGGCAGTTAGTGTTCGCCGCAGTGGTGGCGGGCACGGTGTCGGTGTTGACGGTGTAGGAGGATTTTTCACCGGTCTCGCGGCTCAACTCGATGCCGGTGGAGAAACTGTTCTTGAACCCGGCGACATAGAAATCACCGAACAGATCGGTCTGGTTGGTGGTGGTGTCGACGTTGCTGACCCGGCTGTTCGCCCGGCGCCATACGCTGCCGTTGTTGACGTTGCCCTTGCTGTCGTCGGGCTGGGTCAGGATGTAGTCCTGGGAAGTCGAGCCGTGGCGCAGGGTGTTCTTGACCGTCAGCGCATCGCTCAAGTCGTGCTCGATGGCGAAGGTGGCGGTGTCGGCGCGGGTCTTGCGGAAGTCGCGGTCGCTCAGGCCGTAGAAATTGCTGCTGTCGCCGCCGTCGTCGGGTTTGTCCGGGTTGGACTTGGTGCGGTTGGTCGACAGACCGGAGGCCGGCATGCTGTAGGGAATGCCGGAGTCCGGCAGGTCGTTGCTTTCCAGGTGGTAGTAGTCGAGGTTGACGCGGGTGTCGGTGCCCAGGCCGAAGGCCAGCGACGGCGCGATGCCCCAGCGGTCGTAGTCGACCTTGTCGCGGCCGGCGACGTTGCTTTCATGGCTCATCAGGTTCAGGCGCCCGGCGGCGCTGTCGCTGAACTGATAGTTGCCATCGAGGGTGTAGCGCTGGGTCTGGTCCGAACCCCAGGTGAAACCGCCGTCGAAGGAATCGCCCAGGTGCGCTTTCTTGCTGACCAGGTTGATGGTGCCGCCGGCTGCGCCGCGACCGCCGACCGCCGAGTTCGGGCCCTTGCTGACCTCGATGGATTCCACGGCGAAAATCTCGCGGCTTTGCGAGCCGGTGTCGCGCACGCCATCTAGGTAGGTGTCGCCCTGGGCGTCGAAACCGCGAATGAACGGGCGATCGCCTTGAGGATTGCCACCTTCACCGGCGCCGAAGGTGATGCCGGGCACGGTGCGCAGGGCGTCCTGCATGTTGAGCGCGCCGGTGTCCTTGAGCACTTGCTGAGGGATCACCGTCACCGAGCGTGGCGTGTCCACCAGCGGCGCGGTGTATTTAGGGGAAGAGGCTTTTTCCACCTGGTAGGACGTGGTGTCCTGGGCTTCGCCGGTGATGCTGGTGGCATCCAGGGCAATGGCGTTGCGCGAGGCCTTTTCGTCGGTCGGTTGGGCCGCCTGGGCCATCTGGGCCGCCGTCGTTGCGCTGAGCGCGACGCCGATGGCGGAGGCCAGCAAACGAGGCGTGCTGACCGGTAATTGTAGTGCTTGCCGCGACATGAAAATTCCCCTCCCCAAGGTTTCGAGGCCGCGGAATATAGGGTAAACAGGTCTTTGTATCAATTGCGAAACATTGCTATTTGAGACGAATTTACATTCTTTACAATTGACCTTTCCGGTTTTGAATCAGTGGGGCGTCATGGGGGTTGTGCACAGTCAATAAGAATCACTACCATTGGCGCCCTTTTTATCCACAGGTGCGAATGCCAATGTTGCTGCATATTCCCGGCGTGTTTTCTCCTGAAGAAGTGCAGCGGATCCGCGAGGCGCTGGAGCAGGCCGAATGGGCGGACGGCAAGGCCACCGCCGGTTACCAGTCAGCCAAGGCCAAGCACAACCTGCAACTGCCCGAGGGGCATGCCCTGGCGAAAGAAATCGGCGCGGCGATGCTTGAGCGACTGTGGAAAAATCCGTTGTTCATGTCGGCGGCGCTGCCGCACAAGGTGTACCCGCCGCTGGTGAACTGCTACACGGCCGGTGGCAGCTTCGATTTCCATATCGACAACGCCGTGCGCCAGCCAAAGGGCAGCGCCGAACGAGTGCGCACGGACCTTTCGGCCACGCTGTTCTTCAGCGATCCGCAGGATTACGACGGCGGTGAACTGGAGATCCAGGACACCTACGGCACCCAGCGAGTCAAGTTGCCGGCCGGCGACATGGTGCTGTACCCGGGGACCAGCCTGCACAAGGTCAATGCCGTCACCCGCGGGGCGCGCTACGCCTCGTTTTTCTGGACCCAGAGCCTGGTGCGCGAAGACAGCCAGCGGGCGCTGCTGTTCGAGATGGACGGAGCGATCCAACAATTGACCCGTGACATGCCGGATCATCCTTCGCTGATTCGCCTCACCGGCACTTATCACAACCTGTTGCGCCGCTGGGTCGAGGTCTGAGTGACGAATTTTCGCCTGCGCCGGCAAGAACTGCTCGACGGTGACGGCCTCAAGGCCATGCTCGATGAAAGCCCGGCTCGGGCCGCCCAGGCGATCCTGATCGGTGCTCGCGAAGGTGTGCTGCAAGCCCAGGCATGGCTGGGGCAGATCCTGCTCGACGGCCACGGCATCGAGCAGGACCCGCCGCTGGCCGTGCGCTGGTTCGCCATTGCCGCCGGGCGCGGGCACCTGATGGCGCGCAACATGCTGGGGCGTTGCCATGAACACGGTTGGGGTTGCACCGCCGATGCCGCGCGTGCCGCCGAACATTATCGCCTGGCCGCCGAAGCCGGCCTGGACTGGGCGATGTACAACTACGCCAACCTGCTGGCAACCGGACGCGGCGTACCTGAAGATCAGCCGCAAGCGTTGCGCCTGTATCGCCGCGCCGCGGAATTGGGCCATGCCAAGTCGATGAACCTGCTGGGTCGCTACCTGGAGGAGGGGCGTTATTGTCCGGCCGATCCCCAGGCTGCCGTGCAGTGGTATCGACGTTCGGCCGAAGGTGGCGATTTTCGCGGGCAGTTCAGTTATGGCTGCGTGCGGCTGGCCGCCGGAGAGGCCGAGGAAGGTATGGTCTGGTTGCGTCGGGCGCTGGAGGGCGGCAACCTCAATTTTCTGCACGCCGCGACGCAGGCATTGCAAGGCGCCGGGTCGCCTGAGCTGGAGCCGTTGATCGAGGCTTACAAGGCTCGCCTCGCCCAAATGCAGGGCACATGAAAAAGCCCGTGACATCGGTCACGGGCTTTTGCGTACAACCGACAGCGGCTTAAACGTAGAACGACTTCAGTGGCGGAAAGCCGTTGAATTCCACTGCACTGTAGCTGGTGGTGTAGGCACCGGTGGAGAGCCAGTACAGGCGATCACCGATGGCCAGGTTCAGCGGCAGGCCGTACTTGTAGTTTTCGTACATGATGTCGGCGCTGTCGCAGGTCGGGCCGGCGATGACCACTTCTTCCATCTCGCCTTTCTTCTCGGTCCAGATCGGGAACTTGATGGCTTCGTCCATGGTTTCGATCAGACCGGAGAACTTGCCCACGTCGGTGTAGACCCAACGCTCGACGGCAGTGCGCGATTTACGCGCCACCAGCACCACTTCGCTGACCAGGATGCCGGCGTTGGCGATCAACGAACGGCCCGGCTCCAGGATGATTTCCGGCAGGTCGTCGCCGAAGTCTTCCTTGAGGAAGCGGATGATTTCCTCGGCGTAGGTTTCCAGGCTGTTGGTGCGGGTGATGTAGTTGGCCGGGAAGCCACCGCCCATGTTGATCAGCTTCAGGACAATGCCGTCTTCTTCCTTCAGGCGCTCGAAGATCACCTTGACCTTGGCGATCGCTGCGTCCCAGACGCTGATGTCGCGCTGTTGCGAACCGACGTGGAACGAGATGCCGTACGGCACCAGGCCCAGGTCACGGGCGAGGATCAGCAGGTCCATGGCCATGTCGGTCTGGCAGCCGAACTTGCGCGACAACGGCCAGTCAGCGGTGGTCGAGCCTTCGGTGAGGATGCGCACATAGACTTTCGAGCCCGGCGCGGCCTTGGCGATGTTGCGCAGGTCGGCTTCGGAGTCGGTGGCATACAGGCGCACGCCCTTCTCGTAGAAGTAGCGGATGTCCTTGGATTTCTTGATGGTGTTGCCGTAGCTGATCTGGTCTGGGGTTACGCCGCGGCTCAAGACCTTGTCCAGCTCGTAGATCGAGGCGATGTCGAAGTTCGAGCCTTTTTCCTTGAGCAGGTCGATGATTTCCACCGCCGGGTTGGCCTTGACGGCGTAATACACCTTGGCGAATTCGAAACCGGCGCGCAGGTCGTCATAGGCCTGGGCGATCATCGCGGTGTCGATCACCACGAACGGGGTTTCCTGCTTGTCAGCGAACGCTTTCATCTTCTGGAAAGTTTCGCGCGCGAAATAATCTTCGACCTGGATCGACATACTTGGGACTCCTACTGGCAAACATCAGGATCAATGGGTGTGAAGGCTGGCAGCCTTCGTGAACGTCCTCCGTATCCCCACTTTGGTTCGCCTACTTCCCAAGGCATTGCCGCCGAAAGCAAAAAGGCCATCCAGGTCGTTTGAGAGCTACTGCGTGCTGTGCGCCTTCGGCGCTACGCGAGCAATACTGCGTTGGAAAGAGGCTCGGAATGCTCATTTACAACCGTAAAGTCGCACGCGACCCCGGCCGTTCCTCGCCTCTTCCCGCCTTGTCTTGCCTGCGCTCGCTACGCTCTCAAACGACCTGGCTCTGGGGATGCCCTTGGCCTTGCTGTCTCGTCGTCAGTACTTGAGCCGGATGGATCGTTTCCAGCATGGACGTTCGGCGCGAACTTTAGGGCGTGAGGGGCCTGAGATCAACTAAAAATGTCGCGTTTTTGCACGCATTCGTCGTGCGGTGCGGGACAGCTCCTGATGTAACCGACCTGTGTGACGGATTGATGTTCCCGTGGATGAGACATTCGGGACCGCTGAGCGGCTTTTGCCTTTGTGGCGAGGGAGCTTGCTCCCGCTTGAGTGCGGAGCGCTCATCGCTTTTATTGGGGCCGCTTCGCGACCCAGCGGGAGCAAGCTCCCTCGCCACAAGAGCAAAACCCATCCCCCAGGAGGGCGGGAACAGGAATCAGGCTTGCGCAATCTCGGCCGGCGAGACGATGCTGGTCTTGCCGCCACGGGACTTGCCGGAACTCAGGTACTCGGCAATCGACTCCTGGGTCACCTCGCCGAGGAACACCCGCTCGGCGTCCATCACCGGCAGCCACGAGCGGTTGAACTCGTACATGCGCGACAGCAGGATCCGCAGGTGCTCGTCATAAGCCGCCGTGGCGTTGAACTCGCGCAGGTATTGCCCACAGGTGCCGGTCTGGCGGTGCAGGTCGCGACGGCGCACATAGCCCAGGGCCTTGTTCTCGGCGCAGGTGACCACCACATAGCGCCGGTCGTGTTCATCCATCAGTTCCAGCGCCTCGGCCACCGGCGTCTCGGGGCTGACCGACGGGGCGTTGTCCGCCGCGTCCTCGGCCTTGACCAGCAACAGCCGCTTGAGGGTGCTGTCCTGGCCGACGAAATTGCTGACGAACTCATCGGCCGGATGCGCCAGCAGCGTGTCCGGGTGGTCGCACTGGATCAGCTTGCCGGCGCGGAAAATCGCGATCTTGTCCCCCAGCTTGATGGCTTCGTCGATGTCGTGGCTGACCATGATCACGGTCTTGTTCAGCGCCCGCTGCATTTCGAAGAACTCGTTCTGGATCATCTCGCGGTTGATCGGGTCCACCGCGCCGAACGGTTCGTCCATCAGCAGCAGCGGCGCATCGGCCGCCAGGGCGCGGATCACGCCGATCCGTTGCTGCTGGCCGCCCGAGAGTTCCCGTGGGTAGCGATGCAGGTACTGCTTGGGTTCGAGCTTGATCATGCTCATCAGCTCGCGGGCGCGGTCATGGCATTTCTGTTTGTCCCAGCCGAGCAGCTTGGGCACCACGACGATGTTTTCCTCGATGGTCATGTTCGGGAACAGGCCGATCTGCTGGATCACGTAGCCGATGTTGCGGCGCAGGGTCACTTCGTCCAGGCCGGTGGTGTCTTCGCCGTTGATCAGCACCTTGCCCGAGGTGGGCGGAATCAGCCGGTTGATCATCTTCAACGTGGTGCTCTTGCCGCACCCCGATGGCCCGAGGAACACGCAGATCTCGCCTTCGTTGACGGTCAGGTTCACCGAGTCCACGGCTTTGACATCCTTGCCGTTGCTCTTGAAGGTTTTGCTAAGGTTTTGAAGTTCGATCATTTGGTTAATCCTTTTGGAGTCAGCGAGCGTTGCAGCCATTGCAGGAGCAGGTCGGCGAAGATGGCCAGGAGGCTGACCAGCACGGCGCCGACGATCAGCATCGACATGTCGCTGCGGCTGATGGAAGCGAGGATGAGCACGCCCAGGCCACCGGCGCCGATGGTGGCGGCGATGGTCATGACACCGATGTTCATGACCACGGCGGTGCGCACGCCGGCGAGGATCACCGGCACGGCGATGGGCAGTTCGACCATGCGCAAGCGCTGGCCGAAGGTCATGCCGATACCGCGGGCAGCTTCGCGGATGCCGGGTTCCACGCCGGTGAGCGCGAGGTAGGTGTTGCGCATGATCGGCAACAGCGAATAGAGAAACACTGCGGTGATCGCCGGCATCGGGCCCAGGCCTTGGCCGAATTTGGAATAGAACGGCAGCAACAGGCCGAACAGGGCAATCGAGGGAATCGTCAGCAGCACCGTTGCGCTGGCCTGTAGCGGGCCGGCCAGCGCCGGGAAGCGGGTCATGAAGATTCCCAGCGGCACGCCGATGACAATCGCCAGGGTCACGGCGATGCCCACCAGCGTGACATGCTGCCAGGTCAGGTGGATGACCTGCTGCCAGTCCAGATGGGAAAAGGCGTTCAACAGTTCCATGGCTTTTCCTCTTCAGTTGATAGGGTGCTGGCGCAGGAAGTCGGCGGCAACGGTGGAAGGGCTTTCATGATCGACGTCCACGCGGGCGTTGAGCTGGCGCATGGTTTCGTCGTCGAACAACTCGGCCAGGGGCTTGAGTTGGTCGGCCAGTTGCGGGTGCTCGTCGAGGAACGCCTGGCGCACCACCGGTGCGGCGGTGTAGTCGGGGAAGTAATGCTTGTCATCTTCGAGCAACTTCAGCTTGAACGCGTTCAGCCGGCCATCGGTGGTGTACACCAGGCCGGCGAACACCTGGGCGTTGCGCAGGGCGGTGTAGACCAGCCCGGCGTCCATCTGCCGGATGTTCTTGCGCGTGAGGTTCAGGCCGTATTGCTCGACCAGGCCGGCCAGGCCGTCGGAGCGGTTGGCGAACTCGGTGTCCAGCGCCACCAGGTGGTTCTCGTCCGCCTCGGCCTGTAGCACGGCGTTCAACTGGCTGATGCTGTTGATCTGCGGATATTGGCGGGCGACCTTTTCCGGCAGGGCCAGGGCGTAGGTGTTGCTGAATCTCGACGGCGTCAGCCAGGCCAGGCCCTTTTTCGCATCGAGTTCCTTGACCCGCGCATAGGACTGGGCGCTGTCGAGTTTTTCGGTGACGTGGTTGTAGGCCACCAGCGACACGCCGGTGTACTCCCACAGCAGATCCAGTTGCCCGGTTTCGTGGGCGCTGCGGGCCAGGTTGCTGCCCAGGCCGCCGGTGATCTGCGCGTCGTAGCCTTTGCTGCGCAGGTATTGCGCGGTGATTTCCGCCAGCAGGGTCTGTTCGGTGAAGACCCGGGCTCCAAGGCGAATGACGGGTTTTTCAGCGGCTTGGGCGAATCCGGCCAGCAGCAGGACACAGCCCAGGATCAAGCTCAACTTCTTCATAACGATTCCTTATCCAGCCTGGCTTTATGAGGCGCGCAGACCGCGCTCCAGCCAGAGGCGGCTGGCCAGTGTCACCAGGCCGTCGAGCAGCAGCGCCAGCAGGGCGGTGCAGGCCGCGCCGAGCAGCAGCTGTGGCTGGTTGTTCAGGGCGATGCCGGGGAAGATCAGGCTGCCCAGGCTGTTGGCGCCAATCAGGAACGCCAGCGGGGCGGTGCCGACGTTGATCGCCAGGGCCACGCGCACGCCGCCGACGATGATCGGCACGGCGTTGGGCAACTCGACTTGCCACAGCACCTGGCGTGGGGTCATGCCGATACCGGTGGCGGCTTCCTTGAGCGAGCCCTGGACGTTCTTCAGGCCTTCGTAGGTGTTGCGCACGAGGGGCAGCAGCGAGGCGAGGAACAGGGCGAAAATGGCCGGACCGCTGCCGATGCCCAGGAAGCCCAGGGCGATGGCCAGGACGGCCAGGGGCGGCACGGTGTTGCCGATGTTGAAGACTTGCATGAAGCGTTCGGCGCGCCCGACCATGCCGGGGCGGCTCAGGCCGATGCCGGCCGGAATGCCGACAATCAGGGCGGCGAGCATGGAGGCGAGGACCAACAGCAGGTGTGCTTGCAGGTAGAACAGCAGATCGTCGCGGTAACGTTGGATCGTCTCGATGCCGATCCAGTGGACCAACAGGGCCAGGAGCGCGACGACGACCGCACCTCCCGTCAGCCCTTTGCCATAGCGGATAGCCACAGGCGGACTCCTTTGTCTTTCAGTCGGCGCACGCGATCCCGGGCGGCAAGCCATCACTGGTTGCCGGGAAAGCGTTCGCGAGAAGCAGCTCTTTTGGCTGCCGAAAACGGCAGTTCATTCGAGCCATGAGCGCAGCTACGTCAAGCTAACTTGCTGATTTTCCAGAGCCTGACGCGAAGCTGTATCAGGGAGGTGGACGTTTCCAAGGGTCAAAAGGTTCCCCGGTCGGGGCAGATGAGGTCACCCTGCAAGCGCTCAACGGTTCGGTTCCTGGCACAACTTGAGCTATAATCGCCGCCCTTTTTTGAATCACCAGCCAGGCGATTTCCCATGACCCAACAGGCCGCCGAAGTCGCGAAACGCCGCACTTTCGCCATTATTTCCCACCCCGATGCCGGTAAGACCACCATCACCGAGAAGCTTTTGCTGATGGGCAAGGCGATTGCCGTCGCCGGCACGGTGAAGTCGCGTAAATCCGACCGCCACGCCACGTCCGACTGGATGGAGATGGAAAAACAACGGGGTATTTCCATTACCACGTCGGTCATGCAGTTCCCGTATCGCGACCACATGATCAACCTGCTCGACACCCCGGGCCACGAAGACTTCTCCGAAGACACCTATCGCACCCTGACAGCCGTGGACTCGGCGCTGATGGTCCTCGACGGCGGTAAGGGCGTCGAACCAAGGACCATCGCGCTGATGGACGTCTGCCGTCTGCGGGACACCCCGATTGTCAGCTTCATCAACAAACTCGACCGGGACATCCGCGACCCGATCGAACTGCTCGACGAGATCGAAGCGGTGCTGAAGATCAAGGCGGCGCCGATCACCTGGCCGATCGGTTGCTACCGCGATTTCAAGGGCGTCTACCACCTGGCCGACGACTACATCATCGTCTACACCGCCGGTCACGGGCATGAGCGCACCGAAACCAAGATCATCGAAAAACTCGACTCCCCAGAAGCCCGTGCGCATTTGGGGGACGAGTACGAGCGTTTCGTCGAACAACTGGAACTGGTGCAGGGTGCCTGCCATGAGTTCAACCAACAGGAATTCATCGACGGCCAACTGACCCCGGTGTTCTTCGGTACCGCGTTGGGCAACTTTGGCGTCGACCATGTGCTCGACGCCGTGGTGGACTGGGCCCCGCGTCCGCTGCCCCGGGTTGCCAACGAGCGCACCGTGGAGCCGGTGGAAGAGAAGTTCTCAGGCTTCGTGTTCAAGATCCAGGCGAACATGGACCCCAAGCACCGCGACCGCATCGCCTTCATGCGCATCTGCTCCGGCAAGTACGAGAAAGGCATGAAGATGCGCCACGTGCGCACCGGCAAAGACGTGCGCATCGGCGACGCCCTGACGTTCTTCTCCTCCGAACGTGAGCAACTGGAAGAAGCGTTCGCCGGTGACATCATCGGCTTGCACAACCACGGCACCATCCAGATCGGCGATACCTTCACCGAAGGCGAAACCCTGGGCTTCACCGGCATCCCGCACTTCGCCCCGGAACTGTTCCGCCGCGTACGCCTGAAAGACCCGCTCAAGTCCAAGCAACTGCGCCAGGGCTTGCAGCAACTGGCCGAAGAAGGCGCCACCCAGGTGTTCTTCCCGGAGCGCAGCAACGACATCATCCTCGGCGCCGTGGGTGTGCTGCAGTTCGACGTGGTCGCCAGCCGCTTGAAAGAGGAATACAAGGTCGAGTGTTCCTACGAGCCAATCACCGTGTACTCGGCCCGCTGGGTCGATTGCAGCGACAAGAAGAAGTTCGAGGAATTCTCCAACAAGGCCGTGGAAAACCTTGCCCTGGACGGCGGCGGCCACCTGACCTACCTGGCTCCGACCCGGGTCAACCTGGCATTGATGGAAGAACGCTGGCCGGATGTGAAATTCCGCGCGACGCGTGAGCATCACTAAACGCTGAGTTTGCAGCATCGAGAAACCCCGTTGTGAAAGCAGTGGGGTTTTTTGTTGCCCCTCGATTGGCCTCTCCCACAGTTGGACTTAGGTCCAGCCGGGAGAGATAAGTCGGCTGTGAGGCCGCCATCGCGAGCAAGCTTGCTCCCACATGAAATCTTCAGTGAACAAAAAATCTTGCTCCCGACGCAGATCCCGTGTGGGAGCGAGCCTGCTCGCGATGGCGTCGGGTCAGCAGTATTGATGCTGACTGAGGCACCGCAATCGCGAGCAGGCTCGCTCCCACAATGGATCGGGTTACAACCGTAAAGAATTGGTCGGCTGTCAGGCCGTCTTCGCGAGCAAGCCCGCTCCCACAGGATTCAGGTACAGCCGGAAAAGTCAGGTCGGCCGTTAGGCCGCCTCGCTTTTGCTTTGCTTTGGCTTCTGATCTTGAGCGCCCCATCAACCACAAGGGCCGAACGCAGGCATTGCGCAGTGGGCATCCCGGCATGGATGCCGGGATAGCCGCGCAGGGCCATGGATGGCCCATCGCGGCGGGCCCACGGAGCAATGCCGGAGTGAGGGAACACCGAGCCTTGGCGAGGTGCCCAGTGGTGGGGCAAGAGCGTTTTGCTTACTTTTGCGCTTCTCAAAAGTAAGCCGCCGTCAGGGCGGAACCATAAGAAGCCGTTACCGCAGCAACGGATAAGTCCCCGGTCAAAAAAACTGCGAGGCCGCAATCGCGAGCAGGCCCGCTCCCACAGAAAATCACATTCCAGCCATAACCGTTCGAACTAACCCCTATTCGAAAGCGGTCTGTCGGCCAGGGGCATTCTGACTGGGGTTCTGCGTCCTACTCTTTGTGAGCCAGCCTGTTCAGGACTGTTTCCTGGACGCCGTCGGGCCGCGGCTTCATTCACATGAGAGGGAATCGCTTATGAACAGGTTTCTACGCGTCATGTTGTTGCTGAAAGTCGTGGTCATGCTGTCCCTGGGCTCTACGGCCGCATGGGCTGAATGCGAAGAGCATGAAAAGCACGCTTCGAGTGGGCAGGTCGCGCAGGAGGAACTGCTGCTGGCCGCCAATGAGCAGCAAGACCCCGGCGACCAGGATGATGACGATTCGACCATCGACCAGCAGGATCCTGACGACGGTGGCGATGAAGAAGAGAGCAAGTCCTGAGTTCTACACCGACCCCGTGGCGAGGGAGCTTGCTCCTGCTGGAGTGCGCAGCAGCCCCCCAAAGGGCCGCTTCGCGACCCAGCGGGAGCAAGCTCCCTCGCCACAGGGGGGCGGTGTTGTCCTTGTGAACAACACTGCCCGTCTAACCAGGCTCCTTACGCCGCGCCGTCGAGGAACCGCTCGGCGTAGTGGCAGGCTACCAGCCGGTTATCCAGCGGACGCAGCGCCGGTTCTTCGGTCTTGCAGCGCTCGGTGGCGTATGGGCAGCGCTTGTGGAAGGCGCAGCCGGACGGTGGGTTGAGCGGGTTGGGCAGTTCGCCGACGATCTTGATCTTCGGCTTGTTCGGGTCCGGGTGGATGGTCGGCGTGGCCGACAGCAGCGCCTGGGTGTACGGGTGCAGCGGGCGGCTGTAGATCGACTCGTTGGGGCCCATTTCCACCGGGCGACCGAGGTACATCACCATCACGTCATCGGCGACGTGTTGCACCACCGCCAGGTTGTGGGAAATGAACACGTAGGCCGTGTTGAATTCCTGCTGCAGGTCCATGAACAGGTTCAGCACCTGGGCCTGGATCGACACGTCCAGCGCCGACGTCGGTTCGTCCGCCACCAGCACCTTGGGTTGCAGCATCATGGCGCGGGCCAGGGCGATGCGCTGGCGCTGACCGCCCGAGAACATGTGCGGATAGCGCTGGTAATGCTCGGGGCGCAAACCCACCTGCTTCATCATCGCCTGGACTTTCTCGCGCCGTTCGGTGGCCGACAGGCTGGTGTTGATCAACAGCGGTTCGGCCAGTTGATCACCGATTTTCTGCCGTGGGTTGAGAGAGGCGTAAGGGCTCTGGAACACCATCTGCACGTCTTTGCGCAGTTGCTTGCGTTCGGCCTTGTTGGCACCGGCGACTTCCTGGCCGGCGATTTTCAAGGAACCGGAAGACGGTTCCTCGATCAGCGTCAGGGCCCGGGCCAGTGTGGATTTGCCGCAACCGGATTCACCCACCACGGCCAGGGTCTTGCCGGCCTCCAGTTCGAACGACACGCCATTGAGTGCGCGCACGGTCGCGTGGCCCTTGAACATGCCACGGGACACTTCGTAATGACGGGTCAGGTCACGGGCGGTAAGTACGACGGCCATCACGCCACCTCCTGGTTCAGCGGGTAGAAGCAGCGGGCGAGGCTGTTGGTTTTCGGATCGAGGGCAGGACGCTCTTGACGACAGTTATCGCGTACATACGGACAGCGCGGCGACAGCAGGCAACCCTGCGGACGGTCATAGCGCCCCGGCACGATGCCCGGCAACGTCGCCAGGCGTTCGGCGCCCATGCTGTGCTCCGGGATCGCCGCCAACAGTGCTTCGCTGTACGGGTGGGCCGGGATGTCGAACAGCTCGGGCACCTTACCCACTTCCACGGCTTGTCCTGCGTACATCACACACACGCGTTGGGCGGTTTCAGCCACCACGGCCAGGTCGTGGGTGATCAGCACCAGGCCCATGTTCTGTTCTTTTTGCAGAGCCAGCAGCAGGTCCATGATCTGCGCCTGGATGGTCACGTCCAGGGCGGTGGTCGGTTCGTCGGCGATCAGCAGTTTCGGCTCGCCGGCAATCGCCATGGCAATCGCCACGCGCTGGCTCATGCCGCCGGACAGTTGGTGAGGGTAGGCGTCCATGCGGCTGGCGGCGCCGGGGATCTCGACTTTCTCCAGCAGTTCGATGGCGCGCTTGCGGGTCGCCTTGCCGGACATCTTCAGGTGCAGGCGCAGCACTTCTTCAATCTGGAAACCCACGGTGTAGCTGGGGTTGAGCGCGGTCATCGGGTCCTGGAAGACCATCGCCAGGTCCTTGCCGATGATTTGCCGGCGCTGGCGGGCGCTCAACTTGAGCATGTTGTTGCCGTCGAAGTTCAGCGCGTCGGCGGTGACAATGCCGGGGTGCTCGATCAGCCCCATCAGCGCCATCATGGTCACGGATTTGCCGGAGCCCGATTCGCCGACGATGGCCAACACTTCGCCTTTTTCCACGCTCAAGTCCAGGCCGTCGACCACTGGCACGGCCGTGGCGTCGCCGAAGCGGACGTTGAGATTCTTGATTTCTAGCAGTGACATGGGAATCTCCTCAGGCGGCATTCTTGAGTTTCGGGTCCAGCGCATCGCGCAGCCCGTCGCCCATCAGGTTGATTGCCAGCACGCTGAGCAAAATGGTCAGGCCAGGCAGGCTCACAACCCACCAGGCGCGTTCGATGTAGTCGCGGGCCGAGGCCAGCATGGTGCCCCATTCCGGGGTCGGCGGCTGGACGCCCAGGCCGAGGAAGCCCAGGGCGGCGGCATCGAGGATCGCCGAGGAAAAGCTCAAGGTCGCCTGGACGATCAGCGGTGCCATGCAGTTGGGCAGCACGGTGATGAACATCAGGCGCGGCAGGCCGGCACCGGCCAGGCGGGCGGCGGTTACGTAGTCGCGGTTCAGTTCACCCATCACTGCGGCGCGGGTCAGGCGCACGTAGGACGGCAGCGACACGATGGCGATGGCGATCACGGTGTTGATCAGGCCTGGGCCGAGGATGGCAACGATCGCCACGGCCAGCAGCAACGAGGGCAGGGCCAGCATGATGTCCATCAGGCGCATGATGGTCGGGCCGAGGATGCGCGGGAAGAACCCGGCGAACAGCCCCAGCAGGATGCCCGGGATCAGCGACATCACCACCGACGACAAACCGATCAGCAGCGACAGGCGCGAACCCTGGATCAGCCGCGAGAGCAGGTCGCGGCCCAGTTCGTCGGTGCCCAGCAGGAACTGCATCTGGCCGCCTTCGAGCCAGGCCGGCGGGGTGAGCAGGAAGTCGCGATATTGCTCGCTCGGGTCATGAGGGGCGACCCACGGCGCGAAAATGGCGCAGAACACCACCAGGATCATGAACAGCAGCCCGGCCACGGCGCCCTTGTTACGGGAAAACGCTTGCCAGAATTCTTTGTACGGCGACGGATACAGCAGGCTTTGATCGACTGCTACCGAAGTAGTTGGAGTACTCATGGATTTGATCTCAGCGCTGGTGACGGATACGTGGGTTGGCAAAGCCGTAGAGGATGTCCACGACGAAGTTGACCAGAATCACCAGGCAGGCGATTAACAGGATGCCGTTTTGCACGACGGGATAATCCCGGGCGCCGATGGCTTCGATCAGCCACTTGCCGATACCCGGCCAGGAGAAGATCGTTTCGGTCAGGACCGCGCCTGCCAACAGCGTGCCGACTTGCAGGCCGACCACGGTCAGCACCGGGATCAGCGCGTTGCGCAGGCCGTGCACGAACACCACGCGGGTCGGCGACAAGCCTTTGGCCTTGGCGGTGCGGATGTAGTCTTCGCGCAACACTTCAAGCATCGAAGAACGGGTCATGCGGGCGATCACCGCCAGCGGGATGGTGCCCAGCACGATGGCCGGCAGGATCAGGTGATGCAGGGCATCGAGGAAGGCACCCGGCTCATCGGCCAGCAGGGTGTCGATCAGCATGAAGCCGGTGCGCGGCTCGATGTCGTAGAGCAGGTCGATCCGGCCCGACACCGGGGTCCAGCCCAAGGACACCGAGAAGAACATGATCAGGATCAGGCCCCACCAGAAGATCGGCATCGAATAGCCCGCCAGGGAGACCCCCATCACCCCATGGTCGAACAGTGAACCTCGCTTGAGGGCCGCGATCACCCCGGCCAGCAGGCCCAGGATACCGGCGAACAACAGGGCGGCCATGGACAGTTCCAGGGTCGCGGGAAACAGAGAGCTGAATTCGGTCCATACGCTTTCACGGGTGCGCAGCGATTCGCCGAGATCACCGTGGGCCAGTTTGCCGACGTAGTCCAGGTACTGGGCATACAGCGGTTTGTTCAGGCCAAGGCGTTCCATTGCCTGAGCATGCATTTCGGGATCGACCCGACGTTCGCCCATCATCACTTCCACGGGGTCGCCGGGAATCATGCGAATCAACGCGAAGGTCAGCAAGGTGATGCCGAAGAACGTGGGGATCAACAATCCCAGTCGGCGGGCAATAAAACTAAACATCTTAAGGTGTACCTCATCAGCCGGTTAGGCGTGCCCGGCCACCTTTGGATAAAGGTGGCCGGGCGTTTTCTTATCTACTTCACCTGGGTGGTGGCGAAGTTGTTGGTGGTGAGCGGGCTAATGGAGTAGCCCTCTACATTTTTGCGCATTGCCGTGAACATCCTAGTGTGGGCCATGGTGATCCACGGTTGGTCCTGGTTGAAAAGCACCTGGGCCTGTTCATAGAGCCTGGTGCGCTCCTCGGGGTTCACTGTGGCGCGGGCCTGGTCGATCAGCGCCTGGAATTTCTCGTTGCACCAGCGGGCGTAGTTTTCGCCGTTCTTGGCCGCTTCGCAACTGAGCAAAGGCGTCAGGAAGTTATCCGGGTCGCCGTTATCGCCTGCCCATCCGGCGGAAACCATGTCGTGTTCGCCGTTTTTCGCGCGCTTGAGCATTTCGCCCCATTCCATCACACGAATGTCGACCTTGATCCCGACTTTCGCCAGGTCCGCCTGCATCATCTGTGCGCCGAGCATCGGATTGGGGTTGGTCGGGCCGCCGCCGTTGCGGGTAAACAGGGTAAACACGGTGCCTTCCGGTACGCCGGCTTCCTTGAGCAACTGGCGGGCCTTGTCCAGGTCACGAGGTGGGTTCTTCAGCTCGTGGTTGAAGCCCAGCAGGGTCGGTGGGTACGGGTTGACCGCCACGGTGGCGTTGCCCTTGCCGAACAGCGCGTTGACGTAGGCTTCCTTGTCGAACGCGATGTCGATGGCTTTGCGCACCCGCACATCGCTCATGTACTTGTGCTGGGTGTTCATGGCGACGTAGGACACCGTCATCGCGTCCAGCTCGTCGACCTTCAGGTTGGCGTCTTTCTTGATGCTCGGGATGTCATCGGGCTTGGGGTACAGCGCGATCTGGCACTCGTTGGCCTTGAGCTTCTGCAGGCGCACGTTGTTGTCGGTGGCGATTGCCAATATCAGCGCATCGGCCGGTGGCTTGCCACGGAAATAGTCCGGGTTGGCCTTGAAACGCACCTGGGCGTCCTTGTTGTAGCGCTGGAAGACGAACGGCCCGGTGCCGACCGGCTTGCTGTTCAGGTCACCGGCCTTGTTGGCCTTGAGCAACTGATCGGCATATTCGGCCGGGTAAATCGAGGAGAATGCCATGGCGATGTCGGCCAGGAACGGCGCTTCGCGGCGGGTCAGGGTGAACTTGACCGTGTGTTCGTCGACTTTCTCGACGCTTTTTAGCAGCTCTTTGAAGCCCATGCTTTCAAAGTAGGGGAAGCCCACGCTCGACAGTTTGTGCCACGGATGATTGGGGTCCAGCTGGCGCTGGAAGCTCCAGACCACGTCGTCGGCGTTCATGTCGCGGGTCGGCTTGAAGTATTCGGTAGTGTGGAACTTGACGCCTTTGCGCAGGTGGAACGTGTAGGTCAGGCCATCGTCGCTGATGTCCCAGGATTCGGCCAGGGCCGGAATCACTTCGGTGGTGCCGGGCTTGAAATCGGCCAGGCGGTTGAAGATGGTTTCTGCCACGGCATCGGCAGTGACTGCAGTCGTGTACTGGACCATGTCGAAGCCTTCCGGGCTGGCTTCTGTGCACACCACCAGGGGTTTGGCGCTGGCGCCAACGGCGACACTCAGCAGCGCCGCGGCAATGGCTGCGCGTAGGGGGATCATGTTCATCGTCAATCCTCTGCAATCGTCTGAATGGCAAAAGCCGAACGGTCGACCTTGTGAGTCGACCGTCCGGTGGAAGGTTTAGAGAATGTTGAACGGAATGGTGGTTACCAGGCGGAATTCGTTGAGGCTGCCGTCGGCCTGGTTTTCGCTGGCGCGGTGTGCGGTGTAGGTCGCGCGGATCGCGGTGGCTTTGAGCGGGCCGCTCTGCACGGCATAGGATGCGCCAATGCCGTATTCGTAGTGGTGCTCGCCGTCCATCGCCCTTACGTCGCTGTAACCGGTGCTGTTGTAGTGAGTACCGTCGATACCCCAGCCACGCGCCTGGTAGATGTTGAATTTCAGGCCTGGTACGCCGTATTCAGCCATGTTCAGGCCGTAGGCGATCTGGAAGGATTTCTCGTTCGGGCCGTTGAAGTCCGACAGCAGGGAGTTGGCCAGGTAGATGCCGTTGGTTTCGTGCAGGTAGTCGAAGTACTCGTTGCCGTTAACTTCCTGGTACGAGAAGGTCAGGCTGTGGGCCTGGTGGGTCAGGCCGAACGACAGGGAGTAGGTGTCGTTGTCGATCTCGCCCAGCTTGCTTTTGCCCGAGTCCACGGTCTTGTAGTAGTTCAGGCCGGTGGTCAGGCTCAGTACCGAGCTGTCGCCCAGTTCATGAGTGGCGCCGAAGTAGTACTGGTTCCACATGTCTTCGGCCTGGGTCGCCCAGAGGCTGGTTTTCAGGCTGGCCAGTGGCTGGTAGGTGATCCCAGCGGTGTTGACGTGATCGGTTTCAACGCTGCTGTCGCCGTATTCGGAACGGAACTTGCGCAGGCTCTCTTCAGTACGTGGCGAGTTGCGGTCGAAGGTGGCGATGTCGAAGCCCAGGTTTTCGAACTCTTCGCTGTGCAGGCTGACGCCCTGGAAGCTGGAAGGCAGGGCACGGTTGCCGATGACATCGACCATCGGGCTGCTGAAGTTCTGACGGCCGGCGGTCAGGGTGGTGTTCGACACGCGCGCCTTGACGTTCGCCAGGCCCAGTTTGCTCCACTGGCCGACGGCGTCGCCGCCTTCGCGGGTCAGGGTGCGGTTGTTGCCGGCACCTGGACGGGTGGTCGGGGCGCCGCCGTTGTTGGACGCCAGGTCCTTTCGGTCCTGGTCCAGGGCGATGGCGTTGTAGGCCGCGACTTCGGTGCTGAAACCGACAGTGCCTTCGGTGAAGCCCGAGTTGTACTTGACGATGGTGCCTTGCACCCAGTTGATACGACGGTCGGTCTCGCGTGCTTCACCGTTTTTACGGTAGGTCAGCTTCGCGCCGCGCTTGAATTGCTCGTTGGCGTACCAGTTACGGGTCGACCCGGTTACCGATTGGCCATCGATGAAACCTTTGGCTTCGCTTTGCTCGCTGGTGGTCTTGAGGGTCACCGGGGTGACGGCCTGGCTCTGGGATTCTGCAAAGGCCGTCGCGGTGATGCTGCTGATGGCCAAGGCCAGGATCGCGGTGCTGCTCAACTTCATGGGTAACGCTCCTTTTCTTTCTTTTTTAATGCCGGTCTTTTTTGGTGATACGGCTATCGGTTTTACAACTCATCACAACCGCAAACGTTTGCATGGCGCCTGATCGGTGAATTCAGGCAAGACGTCTGCGTGAGAGCCCCTTAGGGCTCTCGCTGTAGGGCTAATCGGTTATGGGTTCAGGCTGACGCCCGAGAACACGTTGCGACCGAAGGGGCTGACCTTGAACCCTTCGACTTTGGCACTCAGCGGCTGGTTGACCGTGGAGTGGGCAACAGGGGTGATCGGCACTTGCTGCTTGAGCAACTGCTGGGCCTGTTTGTAGAGCACGGTGCGCTGGTCACGGTCGGTGACGACCTTGGCCTGCTTGATCAACTTGTCGTAATCCTGATCACACCACATCGAGTAGTTGTTACCGCCAATGGCATCACAGCTGTACAGCGTGCCCAGCCAGTTGTCCGGGTCGCCGTTGTCGCCGGTCCAGCCGATCAGGCTGATGTCGTGCTCGCCGTTTTTGGTGCGCTTGATGTACTCGCCCCATTCGTAGCTGACGATATTCACTTTCAAGCCGATCTTTGCCCAGTCGGCCTGGAGCATCTCGGCCATCAGCTTGGCGTTGGGGTTGTACGGGCGCTGAACGGGCATGGCCCAGAGGGTAATCTCGGTGCCTTCCTTGACGCCGGCGGCCTTGAGCAGCTCCCTGGCTTTTTCCGGGTTGTAGGCGGTGTCCTTGATGGTGTCGTCATAGGACCACTGGGTCGGTGGCATGGCGTTGACCGCCAGTTGCCCTGCGCCCTGGTAAACGGCATTGAGAATGCCTTGCTTGTTCACCGCCATGTCCAGCGCCCGTCGCACTTCGACCTGGTCGAATGGCTTGTGGCGGGTGTTATAGGCAATGTAGCCGAGGTTGAAGCCGGGCTTCTCGATCAGTTGCAGCTTGGGGTCGCTCTTGAGCGCCGGCACATCGGCCGGGCGCGGGTGCAGAGTGATCTGGCATTCGTTGGCCTTGAGCTTCTGCACCCGGACCGAGGCATCGGTGTTGATGGAGAAGATCAGATTCTTGAGCTTGACCCGTTCCGGCGCCCAATACTGAGTATTGGCGACGTAGCGGATGTTGGAATCTTTCTGGTAACTCTTGAACTCGAACGGCCCGGTGCCGATCGGTTTCTGGTTGATGTCGCTCGGCTTGCCGCTCTTGAGCAACTGGTCGGCGTATTCGGCCGAAAGGATCGCGGCAAAACTCATGGCAATGTTCTGGATAAACGCGGCGTCGACACTGTTGAGGGTCATGACCACGGTCAGCGGTCCGGTCTTTTCCACCTTGGCAATGTTCTTGTTCAGGCTCATGCCGTTGAAGTACGGGAACTCGGTGGGGTAGGCCTTGCGGAACGGATGCTGCGGGTCAAGCATGCGATTGAAGGTGAACAACACATCGTCGGCGTTGAAGTCACGGGTCGGCTTGAAGTAATCGGTGGTATGGAACTTCACCCCTTCGCGCAGGTGAAAGGTGTACGTCAGGCCGTCTTCGGAAATATCCCAGCTTGTCGCCAGGCCTGGGACCACATTGGTCGCGCCCTTTTCGAACTCGGCCAGGCGGTTATACAGCGGTTCGGCGGCATCGTTGTCGGTGGCCGTGGTGTATTGCGCGGTATCGAAACCGGCGGGGCTGCCTTCGGAACAGAACACCAGGCTGCCTTCAGCGGCCTGGGCCAGTGACGTAGCGGCCAGCAATGCGGAAAAAACCAAGGTGTGACGCATGACGTTCCCTCTCTCATTCGGGGTGTTTTAACAGTGCGCCGGTGTCCTTCCGGGGACAGGTCGGGGCGCTGAGCTCAATCCAATGCGTTGCGATGCCGCAAGGCCAGCAAGTTGTCCAGGTCCCGACGGTAGGAGCCGCGGGCCAGGCAGTAAATGCGTAAAGCCTGAAAGACTTGTGGGAAAAGGCGATACGTCCGAAACCAACTGCTGTGGTCCGCAGTGCTTTTGGATGTAGGCGATTTCCCGGGTCTTGGCATGAAGCAACGGTGGCGAGGGAGCAGGCTCCCTCACCAGCGTTCGCTTTAGTTGCTGACGCTGACGCCGTAGAAGGAGTTCAAGCCGAACGGGCTGATCTTGAAGTCCTGCACGTTGGCGCGCATGGGTTGATATACCGTCGAGTGAGCGATAGGTGTCATCGGCACCGCGTCCTTGAGGACGTGTTGTGCCTGTTTGTAGAGTTCAGTGCGCTTGGCCTGGTCGGTGGTGCGCTTGGCTTCCTTGACCAGACCATCGAACTTCTTGTCACACCATTTGGAGAAGTTGTTGCCACTCAGGGAGTCGCAACCGAACAGCACGTTGAGCCAGTTGTCCGGGTCACCGTTGTCACCGCTCCAGCCGATGATCATGGCTTGGTTTTCACCGCCTTTGGAACGCTTGATGTACTCGCCCCACTCGTAGCTGACGATGTTTACGTTCAGGCCGATTTTCTTCCAGTCGGACTGGAGCATTTCAGCCATCAGCTTGGCGTTCGGGTTGTACGGACGCTGGACCGGCATCGCCCACAGGGTGATGTTGGTGCCTTCCTTGACGCCGGCTTCCTTGAGCAGCTCCTTGGCTTTCTCAGGGTCGTACTTGGCGTCCTTGATGGTGGTGTCATAGGACCATTGGGTCGGTGGCATGGCGTTGACGGCCAGCTGGCCGGCGCCCTGGTAGACCGAGTCGATGATCTGCGGCTTGTTGACCGCCATGTCCAGCGCCTGGCGGACCTTCAGGTTGGCGAGCACGTTCGGCTCGTTGCTGCCCTTGATCTTGTCCATCACGTTGTAGGCGATGTAGCCCAGGTTGAAGCCGGCCTGGTCAGGCATCTTCAGGGCCTTGTCGTCCTTCAGCGCCTTGAGGTCGGCGGGACGCGGGAACAGGGTGACCTGGCACTCGTTCTTCTTCAGCTTCTGGATACGCACCGACGGGTCGGTGGTGATGGCGAAGATCAGGTTGTCGATCTTCACGTCGGAAGGGTTCCAGTAGTCCTTGTTCCCGGTGTAGCGGATGTTGGAGTCTTTCTGGTAGCTCTTGAACACGAACGGGCCAGTGCCGACCGGCTTCTGGTTGATGTCCGGAGCCTTGCCGTCCTTGAGCAGTTGGGCTGCGTACTCGGCGGACTGGATCGAGGCGAAGCTCATGGCCATGTTCTGGATGAACGCGGCGTCAACGTCCTTGAGGGTGAACTTGACGGTGTGGTCGTCGACTTTCTCGATCTTGGTGATGTTGGTGTCCATCCCCATGTCGGTGAAGTACGGGAATTCGGTCGGGTATGCCTTACGGAACGGATCGTCCTTGTTGATCATGCGATTGAAGGTGAACAGCACGTCGTCGGCGTTGAACTCACGAGTCGGCTTGAAGTACGGGGTGGTGTGGAACTTGACACCTTCACGCAGGTGGAAGGTGTAGCTCAGGCCGTCTTCGGAAATGTCCCATTTGGTCGCCAGACCAGGAATCACGGCGGTGCCGCCACGCTCGAACTGGGTCAGGCGGTTGAACATGGTTTCTGCAGAGGCGTCGAAGTCGGTTCCGGTGGTGTATTGACCTGGGTCGAAACCGGCCGGGCTCCCTTCGGAGCAGAACACCAGGTTAGTCGCGGCTTGGGCGAAGGGTGCGCTGGCTAATAGGCTCGCGCCGACTAAAAACGGAATGACCGCGTGTTTAAGCATGTTGGCCTCATGATTTGTTGTCATTTTTGGATTTTGAGGGCGACCTCGTGAGTCGTCCTGCGGATACTTATGCAGGCCCCATACCCAATGCAAGATCCAGAGCGGTCGCAAGTCTGAAACAGTGGCACGAACGTACCTTAATGTCGCATCTGTATAACTTCTGACGCAGTTGACCGTTTGCGAGTGTTTTTTTGGGGCGTCGAGCGCCCCTTTCGGGTGCGCTTCGGACCTTCTACGCACCCGAAAGGGGCAGGTATTACTTCGTCAAACCCACGCCGTAGAAGGGTGTGAGGCCAAACGGGCTGAGTTTGAAATCCACCACTTTCCTGTTTATCGGTTGGAAGACCGTGGAGTTGGCAATGGGCGTGATCGGCACCTGCTGCTTGAGGATTTTCTGCGCCTGTTGGTACAGGTCGACGCGTTGCTGGCGGTCAGTCGAGACCTTGGCCTGCTGGATGAGGCGGTCATATGCCGGGTCGCACCACTTGGCGTAGTTGCTGCCCTTGATCGCCGCGCAGCTGTAGAGCACACCGAGCCAGTTGTCCGGGTCGCCGTTATCACCGGTCCAGCCGTAAATCATTGCGTCATGTTCGCCATTTTTTGCGCGCTTGATGTATTCGCCCCATTCATAGCTGACGATATTGGCTTTGATGCCGATCTTGGCCCAATCCTGCTGGATCATCTGCGCAGACATTCGCGCGTTGGGGTTGGAAGCGCGCTGCACCGTCATCGCCCATAAATTGATGGTGGTACCCGGCGCAACCCCGGCTTCCTTGAGTAGCGCCTTGGCCTTGGTCACGTCATGGGGGGCGTCCTTGATGCTCGGGTCGAACGACCATTGCGCCGGCGGCAAAGCGTTCTGCGCCAGTTGCCCGGCGCTCTGGTACACGGCTTTGATGATTGCCGGCTTATCAATCGCCATATCCAGCGCCTGGCGGACCTTGAGTTGGTCCAGCGGCGGGTGCGTCACGTTGTAGGCCAGAAAGCCCAGGTTGAAACCCGGTTGCCTGAGCACTTGCAGGTTCGGGTCTTGCTCGATGACTTCAATGTCAGCCGGACGCGGGTAGCCGCTGACCTGACATTCGCCGCGCTTGAGCTTTTGCAGGCGCACGGCGGCGTCCGGGGTGATGGAGAAAATCAGGTTGTCGAGCTTCACGTCCTCGGGTTTCCAGTACGCGGTATTGGCGGCGTAGCGGATCTGCGAGTCCTTCTGGTAGCGCTTGAACACGAACGGCCCGGTGCCGACGGGTTTCTGGTTCAGTTCGCCGGCCTTGCCTTCTTTTAATAACTGTCCGGCGTATTCGGCGGACTGCACCGAGGCGAAACTCATCGCCAGGTTCTGCACGAACGCGGCGTCGATAGTGTTCAGATGGAAACGCACCGTGTGCTCGTCGACTTTCTCCAGGCTCTTGATGGTGGTGTTCAGGCCCATGTCGGTGAAGTACGGCGACTCGGTGGGGTAGGCCTGGCGGAACGGGTGTTGCGGGTCGAGCAGGCGCTGGAAGGTGAACAGCACGTCGTCGGCGTTGAAGTCGCGACTGGGGGTGAAATAGTCGGTGGTGTGGAATTTCACGCCTTCACGCAGGTGAAAGGTGTAGACCAGGCCGTCGGCGGACACCTCCCAACTCGTCGCCAACCCCGGCTCGACCTCGGTGCCGCCGCGCTTGAATTGGGTGAGGCGGTTGAAGACGGTTTCGGCCGACGCGTCGAAATCGGTGCCGCTGGTGTATTGGCTGGGGTCGAACCCGGCGGGGCTGGCTTCGGAGCAGTAGACCAGGGTGGTGGCGGCCTGGGCGATGGGGGCGCTGGTGATCAGGGCGATGGTGAGTAGGAGTGGCTTGAAGGTGGTCCGGTCCATGAGATCCCTTGGTGGTGACGATTTTCTTGAGGGTAGCGGTTGGGGCGGGGGTGGGGAAATAGCCAAAAGTGTGGGGGACTGGTGGGTTTGGGTATAGGCCTGGGATTTGGGCGGTACGCCGCTTCTATTGTGGGAGCGAGCTTGCTCGCGATGGCGGTCTCATTGCCGACTTGTTTTTGCGGTTGTACTCCGACCCATTGTGGGAGCGAGCCTGCTCGCGATGGCGGCCTGGCAGTCGGCCGGGATTTTTGTGTACATATCCATTGCTGCGGTAACGGCGGCTTAGGGTTCCGCCCTGACGGCGGCTTACTTTTGATGGAGCGCAAAAGTAAGCAAAACGCTCTTGCCCCACCACTGGGCACCTCGCTTACGCTCGGTGTTCCCTCACTCCGGCATTGCTCCGCGGGCCCGCCGCGATGGGCCATCCATGGCCCTGCGCGGCTAACCCGGCATCCATGCCGGGTTGCCCACTACGCAATGCCTGCGTTCGGCCCTTGTGGTTAATGGGGCGCCTAAGATCAAAAGCCAAGCAAAAGCCAGAGCAAAAGCCAGAGCAAAAGCCAGAGCGAGGCGGTCTGACGGTCGGCCTGGCTTTTCCGGCTGTACCTGAATCTTGTGGGAGCGGGCTTGCTCGCGAAGACGGCCTGACAACCGACCAATCCTTTGCGGTTGTAACCCGATCCATTGTGGGAGCGAGCCTGCTCGCGATGGCGGTCTGACAGCCGACCAATCCTCTGCGGTTGTAACCCGATCCATTGTGGGAGCGAGCTTGCTCGCGAAGACGGCCTGACAGCCGACCAATCCTTTGCGGTTGTGACCCGATCCATTGTGGGAGCGGGCTTGCTCGCGAAGACGGCCTGACAGCCGACCAATCCTTTGCGGTTGTGACCCGATCCATTGTGGGAGCGAGCTTGCTCGCGATGGCGGTCTCATTGCCGACTTGTTTTTGCGGTTGTACTCCGACCCATTGTGGGAGCGAGCCTGCTCGCGATGGCGGTCCGATAGTCGGCCCGAGTTTAAAGGGTGCTCGACGATTGAGTGTATCGGGGATTTGTAGAGGGGCGGATCCTCAAGGCCTTCTCTGCGAAGTGTCCGGTTCGGGTCTGCTTCGCAGCCCAGCGGGAGCAAGCTCCCTCGCCACGGGTTGAGGTGTGTCTGGGTGAGTAGGGATCACTTTGGGATGTCGGACGGATCGCCTGGCCTACAACGAAACGTCCCACGAGTTTTTAAGGTTGTCCGTCGGAAGTGGGGTCTCTAACCTTTTGCTTGTCGCTGCCTAATCAGCGACCGGGCGTGAGAAACCCGATTAATAGGCATACAGCGTTCAGACCTGCATAATCGCCGTCAGGTTATCCGCTGCCGGTAGATGCGTTATGGCGGCTGTGTGCGGGCAGACCTCGGTCTGGCCGAGTACCTATTCTCGGATTTCTCACCCTGCACATAGCTGCCACCACTTTGCCGAGTGAGAAACGGCGAGTGATGGCCTTCATCACTCAATAGGTACAAGCAAATGGATAAGTTAGTCCCCGATCCACCCTTCAACAAAACCACCCCCCTTTCCGGCTTCGACGCCATTGAAGACCTCCTAAAAGACCGCGCCGCCGCCGAGCGTGCCCTGGACCATTACCTCAATCCAAAGCCCCCGCAAGAGCCTCCTTCCGACTCGCGCATCGACAGTCTGTTCTCGGTCACCGCCAAGGCGGACACCGACACGCTGCTGACCAGCACCTCCGAAACGTTGGCCTCGGTCAAGGCCATGGCCGAGGACCTGGCGTTTGATGTGGAGGGCACGCGCCGTAGTGTGGCGTTGGGGATTCAGCAGTTGGTGGAGTTGTGCCAGTTGCTGGTGGACAAGGCGCTGGATCAGCTTGAGGCGCCGGCGACCCAGGGTTAAGCGGGCGCCGTCCTGTGGCGAGGGAGCTTGCTCCCGCTGGGCTGCGCAGCAGACCCCGAGACAGCAACTCAATCCACCGGCATATCGGAATGTCATGGATGGGGTTGCTTCGCAACCCAGCGGGAGCAAGCTCCCTCGCCACAGGAGATGTCTTTCACTGTGCACCCATCCACCTGACAGTTCTGACAGTAGATATTTGAGGGCGTGGTTATAAGGTGGCTAGAGGCGCGCTTCTTGGGAGTAGCGATGCCCCCATAACCTGACCCTACGGAGAGGTGTGACGATGGCCGCTAAAGAGATCCGCATTTCAATCGAAGACCTTGATCGCGACAGCAGCCCCGAGGTGCTGTTCGAGTTCTATACCGGCAAGGAGCTGGATTTTTCGACGTCTGTTTCTTCTTCGAGGAAGGACGGAAAGTACGACAAGGTGGATGTGAAAGGTGACGCCGACAATGATGGCGATTTTGATGCGCAGGATGAGGAGTTGTTCATCAACCTCGCCCGGTCCGCCGTGGCATTGTTGAAGCAGCCCGCGATCCGGCGGATCAATTGACGCAATGGCAATTGACCCGCCAATGCCTCTTTATTGCATCGATACTTCAATCGACCCATCGGCGGTCATGATCACTTTGCTGGTTCCGGCTTCAACGTCCGGCGTGACCGATTCAGCATCCATGGCACCGCTTTTCATCATCATCGGTGCGCGCATGTAAGGCTGCGGGTAGCCGTTGGTGTTGAAGTTCAGGTTGACGATTTTGTAACCCTTGCCGCCCAGGGCCTCGGTGGCCAGTTGAGCGCGGGCCTTGAAGGCGTTGACCGCGTCTTTGAGCAGGGCGTCTTCGCTGGTCTGGCGGGTGGTGGTGGAGATGGCGAAGTCCATGCCGCCCATCTTCATATCATTGAGCAATTCGCCGGTGAGCTTGGACAGCGCAGCGAAGTCGGCACTTTCCAGGCGCAGTTCGGCGCGTTCGCGCCAGCCGGTGATTTTCTGACCTTTGCCATCGTAGATCGGGTAGCTGTTGCGGCTGCCCTGGCGCAGGGTGATGTCCTTGACTTGCTTGGCTTGGCCGATGGCTTTGTTCAGCGTGGTGCTGACGGCCGCGGCGAGTTTGGCCGGGTCCGTGTTTTGTTCCTCGGTGTAGAGGGTGACGATCATCAGGTCGCGGGCCACTTCCTGGCTGACTTCGGCGCGCAGGGAAATCTGGTTGTAGTGAAGCTCATCGGCGGCCAGGGCCGGCAGGCTGGCAACAGTGCCGAGGCTCAGGGCGAGGAGGGCAGCGGGGCGACTGAACGTGTACATGAAAACTCCTTGGGATGAGGCGCAGGGGTGAGGTCCGGGCCTGCGTGAACGATAAGACTCTAGCGTTTGCCATCCGGTTCGCACAGTTACAACTTCTATACAGATACAGAAAGGCACGGAGCAACCTGTGGCGAGGGAGCTTGCTCCCGCTCGACTGCGTAGCAGTCGCAACTGGCCTGATGGGGGGAGAATTGAACGGGCCTGGTACGCAGGCCGGCGGGAGCAAGCTCCCTCGCCACAGGGATGTACAAGATTTCAGAGGCTGTGGCGCTTTGCCGCATATCTGCCTGTGTTGCCCACGCCTTGGTTATACTCCGTGCGATTCGCCTGGAGCGCTCATCAGGAGAGCTCATGCTCGCCCCTTTGCTACTGACTTCCGCCTCTCGCCAGAACCTCTGGCGCCTGACGTTCATTCGTATCCTGGTCCTGGCTGCCCAGGCCGGTTCCGTGGGCCTGGCCTATTGGTTCGACCTGTTGCCGCTGCCCTGGCTGCAACTGGCGATCACCCTGGTCTGCTCCAGTGTGCTGTGTGCGCTGACCGCCGTGCGCCTGCGCACTTCGTGGCCGGTCACGGAGCTGGAATACGCCGTACAACTGGCCTGTGATCTGTTCATCCACAGCGCGCTGCTGTATTTCTCCGGGGGCTCGACCAACCCCTTCGTGTCTTATTACCTGGTGCCGCTGACCATCGCGGCGGTGACGCTGCCGTGGCGGTTTTCGTTGATCCTGTCCGGTATCGCCCTGGCGCTGTATACCCTGCTGCTGGCGCGCTTCTACCCGCTGGAAACCTTTCCCATCGCCCGGGAAAACCTGCAAATCTATGGCATGTGGCTGAGTTTTGCCCTGGCCGCGGCGGTCATTACCTTTTTTGCCGCACGCATGGCCGAGGAGTTGCGCCGTCAGGAAGAGCTGCGCGCCATCCGGCGTGAAGAAGGCTTGCGCGACGAGCAATTGCTGGCCGTGGCGACCCAGGCCGCCGGCGCCGCCCATGAGTTGGGAACGCCGTTGGCGACCATGAGCGTGCTGCTCAAAGAAATGCGCCAGGATCACCATGACCCGGCGCTGCAGGACGACCTCAGCGTGTTGCAGGATCAAGTCAAGCTCTGCAAGGAAACCCTGCAATACCTGGTGCGGGCCGCCGAGGCCAACCGGCGGCTGGACATCGACATGCAGGCCGTGACCTTCTGGCTCGACGAAGCCCTGAACCGTTGGCACCTGATGCGCCCGGAGGCCAGTTATCGTCTGCAACACCTGGGCAAGGGCGTGGTCCCGCGCATCGCGCCACCGCCGGACCTGACCCAGGCCCTGCTGAACCTGTTGAACAACGCCGCCGATGCCTGCCCCGAAGGCCTGGAAGTGGCGTTGGATTGGGATGACTATGAGCTGACCATCTGCATCCGTGACCACGGGGCCGGTGTGCCGCTGGCGATTGCCGAGCAGATCGGCAAGCCATTCTTTACCACCAAGGGCAAAGGCTTGGGCCTGGGCCTGTTCTTGAGCAAGGCCAGCGTGACACGCGCCGGCGGCTCGGTGAAACTCTACCCACATGAGGGAGGCGGCACGCTCACCGAGCTGCGCCTGCCCCGTGCCGACCGAGGAGACGAATATGAGTGACGAGATCCAAGTCGACGGCGAAGAACTGCCGCACCTGTTGCTGGTGGATGACGACGCCACCTTCACCCGCGTCATGGCCCGGGCCATGTCACGTCGCGGCTTTCGCGTCAGCACCGCCGGCTCCGCCGAAGAGGGCCTGAGCATCGCCCAGGCCGACCTGCCGGACTATGCCGCCCTGGACCTGAAGATGGACGGTGACTCGGGCCTGGTGCTGCTGCCCAAATTGCTGGAGCTGGACCCGGAAATGCGTGTGGTCATCCTCACCGGCTATTCGAGCATCGCCACGGCGGTGGAGGCCATCAAGCGCGGTGCCTGCAACTATCTGTGCAAACCGGCGGATGCCGACGACGTGCTGGCTGCGCTGCTGTCCGAGCATGCCGACCTCGACAGTCTGGTGCCAGAGAACCCTATGTCGGTGGACCGTCTGCAATGGGAGCACATCCAGCGGGTGCTGACCGAGCACGAAGGCAATATTTCCGCCACTGCCCGCGCCCTCGGCATGCACCGGCGTACCTTGCAGCGCAAATTGCAGAAGCGTCCGGTACGTCGCTGAACCTGCGCTGAACAGATGTTGTCCACCCTCGCGATAAATCGGGCCGCTGTTTATCATCGGCCCGAGTCTGTTCTTTTCTTTATCGAGCCTTAACCATGAATCAGAACGCTGAATATTCCGCGGTCAATGACGCGGTGCGCGGGCAGTTTTTCCGCCGTGTCTGGCAGATGACCACGCCGTACTGGCGCAGTGAGGAGAAGGGCAAGGCCTGGACGCTGTTGATCGCCGTCATTGCGCTGTCGCTGTTCAGCGTGGCGATTTCAGTGTGGATCAACAGTTGGTACAAGGATTTCTATAACGCCTTGCAGGAGAAGAACAGCGAGGCGTTCTGGCAGTTGATTCTGTATTTCTGCGGCATCGCCGCAGTGGCGATCCTCGGCGCCGTTTATCGCCTGTACCTGACGCAGATGCTCACCATTCGCTGGCGGGCCTGGCTCACCGAGCAGCATTTCGCCCGCTGGCTCAGTGACAAGAATTACTACCGGCTGGAGCAGGGCGGCTACACCGACAACCCGGACCAGCGGATTTCCGAAGACCTCAACAGCTTCACCACCAACACCCTGAGCCTGGGGCTGGGCTTGCTGCGTACCGTGGTCAGCCTGGTGTCGTTCTCGATCATCCTGTGGGGTGTGTCCGGCAGTATCGAAGTGTTCGGCTACACCATCCCCGGCTATATGTTCTGGTGCGCGCTGGTGTACGCGGCGGTGGGCAGTTGGCTGACGCATTTGATCGGCCGCCGCCTGATCGGCCTGAACAACAACCAGCAACGCTTCGAAGCCGACCTGCGTTTCTCCATGGTGCGGGTCCGTGAGAACGCCGAGAGTATTGCGCTGTACAACGGCGAACCCAACGAGAATCAGCGTTTGAACGGGCGTTTCGGCCTGGTCTGGCATAACTTCTGGGACATCATGCGGGTCTCCAAGCGCCTGACCTTCTTCACCTCCGGCTACGGCCAGATCGCCATCATCTTCCCGTTCATCGTCGCCGCGCCGCGCTACTTCGCCGGCAAGATCCAGCTGGGTGAACTCATGCAGATCAACTCGGCATTCGGCAATGTGCAGGAAAATTTCAGTTGGTTCATCAGCGCTTATGCCGATCTGGCTGCCTGGCGGGCCACTTGCGATCGTCTGCTGAGCTTCCGCCAGGCCATGAGCGACAACGAAGCGCGCGCGCCGGCCATCGATGTGCAGAACCAGGGCGATGCCCTGAAGGTGCATAACCTGGGGCTGGACCTGGCGGATGGCCGCCATTTGCTCAGCGACGCCGAAATGACGGTGGCGCCGGGCGAGCGAGTTATGCTCAGCGGACGTTCGGGCAGCGGCAAATCCACGCTGTTCCGGGCGATGGGACATCTGTGGCCGGCGGGGCACGGCGTGATCAGGCTGCCGGCGGCGCGCTATCTGTTTTTGCCGCAAAAGCCCTATCTGCCAATCGGCACGTTGCGCGATGCGTTGAGTTATCCACAGCCTGCCGATATCTACCCGGCGGAACGTTATGCACAGGTGCTGCAGACATGCCGCCTGCCGCATCTGGTGGAGCGTCTGGACGAAGCCAACCACTGGCAGCGCATGCTCTCGCCCGGCGAGCAGCAACGCCTGGCTTTCGCCCGCGCCTTGCTTTATGCGCCGCAGTGGTTGTACATGGACGAAGCCACGTCGGCGATGGACGAAGAGGACGAGGCGACGCTCTATCAGGCGTTGATCGACCAACTGCCGGGCCTGAGTATCGTCAGCGTCGGTCACCGAAGCAGTTTGAAACGATTCCATCCACGACATGTGCGTATCGAAAATGGCCAGTTGGTGGAGCGTGCCGTGACTGCCTGAGCAGGCAAAACCTGTGGGAGCGGGCTTGCTCGCGATAGCGATGGATCAGTTGATATTGATGTGGCTGACCCACCGCCATCGCGAGCAAGCTCGCTCCCACAGGGGTTTTGTGGTGAGCCGGGTGCTAATGTACGCAACTGCTCCAATGTGGGAGCGAGCCTGCTCGCGATGAAGGTCGCCGGTCCATTGCCTGGCTCAAACAACACGGACTCGCTGCACCCCACGGTGATCGTACAACCACGTTGCGCTATGATGATGCGCATTCAGCCGCTTGCCGAGACACAGACCCATGGAAAACCCGATCAACGTACCCCGCCTTCCCCGCAAGCGCCGCAGCCTGGCGCAGGAGCTGGTGACGGTGCTGACCGAGCAGATTCGCGACGGCCTGCTCAAGCGTGGTGATAAATTGCCCACCGAGTCGGCGATCATGGAAGCCCATGGCGTCAGCCGCACCGTGGTGCGCGAGGCGATTTCCCGGTTGCAGGCGGCCGGCCAGGTGGAAACTCGCCACGGCATCGGCACCTTCGTGCTGGACACGCCGAGCCCGAGCGGCTTTCGCATTGACCCGGCCACGGTGGTCACCTTGCGTGACGTGCTGGCGGTTCTGGAGTTGCGCATCAGTCTGGAGGTGGAATCCGCCGGCCTGGCCGCGCAACGCCGTAGCGACGAGCAGCTGGCGACCATGCGCGCTGCCCTCGACGCCTTGAAGGAAAGCGCGGCCCACGCCAGCGACGCGGTGGCCTCGGACTTCGCTTTCCACCTGGAAATCGCCCTGTCTACCGGCAACCGTTACTTCACCGACATCATGACCCACCTGGGCACTAGCATCATCCCGCGCACCCGGCTGAACTCGGCGCGCCTGGCCCATGACGACCAACAGCACTACATGGATCGCCTGAGCCGCGAGCACGAGGAAATCTACGAAGCCATCGCCCGCCAGGACTCCGACGCCGCCCGTGCCGCCATGCGCCTGCACCTGACCAACAGCCGCGAGCGGCTGCGCCAGGCCCATGAAGAGGCGCAGGCGCAGGGTTGATCAGTGGCGAGGAGGCTTGCTCCCGCTTGAGTGCGAAGCGCTCATTGCGAGGGGGCTGCTGCGCAGCCCAACGGGAGCAAGCTCCCTCGCCACATAGATCTAGCCAGCCGACCCACCGCCATCGCGAGCAGGCTCGCTCCCACAGTGGATCTTCTGTGGTCCCTGAATTCAGGGCCGCCACAAGTCCCCTTGTGGGAGCGAGCTTGCTCGCGATGGCGGTGGGCCAGTCAATGAACAGGCTGAATGTGAAGGCCTCTTCGCGAGCAAGCTCGCTCCCACAGTTGATCGCGGCGAGCCATGAGTTGAGGTCCGCCACGAATCCCTTGTGGGAGCGAGCCTGCTCGCGATGGCGTCGGGTCAGCCGCCGCTGTGCCCGAGCGCCTACGGCTCGATCTTCAACTTCACCGACGGATCGGAATACAAGTCATACCCCGATTCGTTGGCAAACCGGTAGCGCAGTTCAACCTGGCGGCCCAGGTACTTTTGCAGTTCTGCCTTGGGTACGGTGACTTTGAGCCCCGTCAGTTTCACCATGCCGTCGTTGGCATCGTCCCAGGTGCCGGCCGCCACCTGCTGGCCGGACCAGTCGGGATGATCCTTGTTGGCGCCGAGAATCGGATAGACCGACCAATCGGCGGAGATTTCATTCGAGTCAGGAATCTGGACTTCCAGATCGGCCCCCAGCTTCGACAGGCTGATCGTGACCTTCTCGGCGGGTTTGTTGCCTGAGAACTGGGTGATGATGGGCAGCGCAAAGTTCGACATGGTGTCTCTCCCTGTGAGGCGACCGTGCACGTCGCATACGGTGACTCACTGTTAGATAGGTAGCCAGAAAAACCCCGGCCGGGCGGTCGCACGGCCACTGCTGCGTTATGCCTGCATCGCGCCACCGCGCCTACTGACAGAGTTGACAGTCGCGATGAGCGGTCCGATACCCTGGCGAGGCAAGTTTCATCAAACCGGGGAAAGCGCGCCAAGCCTCGTGCCAGGGCGTTCGGAGAGGAACGCACGATGCCCAGCGGCGCACAAAAGACGAAATACAGTTGACGTCTACATTTTAAGTTGTACGATGACCTACAACTTCTGGCCGAAGCTTAACTCTCACACATACCATTTGCGTCCCAGGGTGTTCGAATAATGAATCCACAAGAACTGAAGTCCATCCTCTCGTCCGGCCTGCTGTCGTTCCCGGTCACCGATTTCACGGCCCAAGGCGATTTCAATCGCGACAGCTACATCAAGCGCCTCGAGTGGCTGGCCCCGTATGGCGCCTCTGCTTTGTTCGCAGCGGGTGGCACCGGTGAATTCTTCTCCCTGGCCGCCAGCGAGTACTCGCAAGTCATCAAGACGGCCGTCGACACCTGCGCCACCAGCGTGCCAATCCTGGCCGGCGTTGGCGGTGCCACCCGCCAGGCCATCGAATACGCTCAGGAAGCCGAGCGTCTGGGTGCCAAGGGCCTGCTCTTGCTGCCGCACTACCTGACTGAAGCCAGCCAGGACGGCGTTGCCGCCCACGTCGAAGCCGTGTGCAAATCCGTAAAAATCGGCGTGGTGGTGTACAACCGCAACGTTTGCCGCCTGAACGCGGTGCAACTGGAACAACTGGCCGAGCGCTGCCCGAACCTGATCGGCTACAAGGATGGCCTGGGTGACATCGAACTGATGGTGTCGATCCGTCGTCGCCTCGGCGATCGCTTCAGCTATCTGGGCGGCTTGCCGACTGCTGAAGTCTATGCCGCGGCTTACAAGGCCCTGGGCGTGCCGGTCTACTCCTCGGCGGTGTTCAACTTCATCCCGAAAACCGCGATGGACTTCTACCACGCCATTGCCCGTGACGATCACGAGACCGTCGGCAAGATCATCGACGATTTCTTCCTGCCGTACCTAGACATCCGCAACCGCAAGGCCGGCTATGCCGTGAGCATCGTCAAGGCGGGCGCCAAGATCGCCGGCTACGACGCAGGCCCTGTGCGCACCCCGCTGACCGACCTGCTGCCAGAAGAATACGAAGCCCTGGCCGCGCTGATGGACAAGCAAGGCAAGCAGTAACAGACCCGACAAAGCCGCTGAGCAATCAGCGGCTTTTTGCGTAAGGCTTTTTGTGAGGAGAGCATCCGTGACTGATGCAAAGCGTTTCGATAACTACATCAACGGTCAGTGGGTAGCCGGTGCCGACTATTGCACCAACATCAACCCGTCCGATTTGTCCGATGTCATCGGTGAATACGCCAAGGCTGACGCAGCGCAAGTCAACGCCGCCATCGAAGCGGCCCGCGCCGCATTCCCGGCCTGGTCGACCTCGGGCATCCAGGCCCGTCACGATGCGCTGGATAAAGTCGGTAGCGAGATCCTCGCCCGTCGCGAAGAACTCGGCCAGTTGCTGGCCCGGGAAGAGGGCAAGACCCTGCCCGAAGCCATCGGCGAAGTGACCCGCGCCGGCAACATCTTCAAGTTCTTCGCCGGCGAGTGCCTGCGCCTGTCCGGCGACTACGTGCCGTCGGTGCGCCCGGGCGTCAACGTCGAAGTCACCCGTGAAGCCCTGGGTGTGGTCGGCCTGATCACCCCGTGGAACTTCCCGATTGCCATTCCGGCGTGGAAGATCGCCCCGGCCCTGGCCTACGGTAACTGTGTGGTGATCAAGCCCGCCGAGCTGGTCCCGGGTTGCGCCTGGGCCCTGGCGGAAATCATTTCCCGCGCAGGTTTCCCGGCCGGTGCGTTCAACCTGGTAATGGGCAGCGGCCGTGTGGTCGGTGACATCCTGGTCAACAGCCCGAAAGTCGACGGCATCAGCTTCACCGGTTCCGTGGGCGTGGGACGGCAGATCGCGGTCAGCTGCGTATCGCGCCAGGCCAAGGTGCAGTTGGAAATGGGCGGCAAGAACCCACAGATCATCCTCGACGACGCCGACCTCAAGCAGGCCGTCGAACTGGCGGTGCAGAGCGCGTTCTACTCCACCGGCCAGCGTTGCACTGCGTCGAGCCGCCTGATCGTGACCGCCGGCATCCACGACAAGTTTGTCGCGGCGATGGCCGAGCGCATGCAGTCGATCAAGGTCGGCCACGCATTGAAGGCCGGCACCGACATCGGCCCGGTCGTCTCCGAAGCCCAGCTCAACCAGGACATGAAATACATCGACATCGGCCAGAGCGAAGGTGCCCGGCTGGTCAGCGGTGGTGGCCTGGTGACCTGTGACACCGAGGGTTACTTCCTGGCGCCGACGCTGTTCGCCGACAGTGAAGCTTCGATGCGCATCAGCCGCGAAGAGATCTTCGGCCCGGTCGCCAACGTGGTACGCGTGGCGGACTACGAGGCGGCGCTGGCGATGGCCAACGACACCGAGTTCGGACTCTCGGCCGGTATCGCCACGACCTCCCTGAAGTATGCCAACCACTTCAAGCGCCATTCTCAGGCGGGCATGGTGATGGTCAACCTGCCGACCGCCGGCGTGGATTACCACGTGCCGTTCGGCGGGCGCAAAGGTTCGTCTTATGGTTCGCGTGAGCAAGGTCGCTACGCACAAGAGTTCTACACCGTGGTGAAGACCGCCTACATCGGTTCGTAACTGCAACACCGGCCGGGCTGGCCAACCAGCCCGGCCGTACAATCTGCTGACCCGCATAAAAATAAATAGTGGGAGTACTGTTACATGCAAGCGACCAAGCCGACGCACGTCCGCTACTTGATCCTGCTCATGCTGTTTCTGGTGACAACGATCAACTATGCCGACCGCGCCACCATCGCTATTGCAGGCTCTAGCTTGCAAAAAGACCTCGGCATCGACGCGGTCACCCTCGGTTATATCTTCTCCGCCTTCGGCTGGGCCTACGTCGCCGGGCAGATTCCAGGCGGCTGGCTGCTCGACCGCTTCGGGTCGAAGAAAATCTATGCCCTGAGCATTTTCACCTGGTCGCTGTTCACCGTGCTGCAAGGCTATGTGGGTGAATTCGGCATGTCCACGGCCGTGGTTGCGCTGTTCATGCTGCGCTTTCTGGTGGGCCTGGCCGAAGCGCCGTCCTTCCCGGGCAACGCACGTATCGTCGCCGCCTGGTTCCCGACTGCGGAACGCGGCACCGCCTCGGCCATCTTCAACTCGGCGCAGTATTTCGCCACCGTGTTGTTCGCCCCGCTGATGGGCTGGATCGTCTATCGCTTCGGCTGGCAGCACGTGTTCATCGTCATGGGCGTGATCGGCATCGTGTTCTCGCTGATCTGGCTGAAGGTGATCTACAGCCCGCGCCAGCACCCGATGATCAACGAAGCCGAGTTCAATCACATCGCCGCCAACGGCGCGATGGTCGACATGGACCAGGACAAGGGCAAGAAAGCCAAGGCCGACGGTCCGAAGTGGGATTACATCCGCCAACTGCTGACCAACCGCATGATGCTGGGCGTGTACCTGGGCCAATACTGCATCAACGGCATCACCTACTTCTTCCTGACCTGGTTCCCGGTGTACCTGGTGCAGGAACGCGGCATGACCATCCTCAAGGCCGGTTTCATTGCGTCCCTGCCGGCGATCTGCGGGTTTATCGGTGGTGTGCTGGGCGGGGTGATCTCCGACTACCTGCTGCGCAAGGGCCACTCGCTGACCTTCGCCCGCAAGGCACCGATCATCGGCGGCCTGCTGGTGTCCAGCAGCATCGTGGCGTGCAACTACGTGGACATCGAGTGGATGGTGGTGGGCTTCATGGCCCTGGCCTTCTTCGGTAAAGGCGTCGGTGCGCTGGGCTGGGCCGTGGTGTCCGATACCTCGCCAAAACAGATCGCCGGTCTGAGCGGTGGCCTGTTCAACACCTTCGGCAACCTGGCATCGATCACCACGCCGATTGTCATCGGCTACATCATCAGCGCCACCGGTTCGTTCAAGTGGGCACTGGTGTTCGTCGGTTGCAACGCGCTGGTGGCAGTGTTCAGCTACCTGGTCATCGTCGGGCCGATCAAGCGTGTCGTGCTCAAGGAACCTACGGCCAAGGATGCCGGCATCTCCAGTCTGTCCGAAGCTAAATCCTGAAGGAGCGGCAGCAATGCAATTGATTGAACATGCCGACTCACCCCGTTACATCCGCTTGCACGAGCGGGACAACGTGGTGATCGTCGTCAACGACCAGGGCGTACCGGCCGGGACCGAGTTCCCGGATGGCCTGGTCACCGTGGACTTTGTGCCGCAGAGCCACAAGGTCACGCTGCAGGATATTGCCGAGGGCGGCGAAGTGATTCGCTACGGCCAGGTCATTGGCTACGCGTTGCAACCGATCCCCCGTGGCAGCTGGGTCAAGGAAGACCAGCTGCGCATGCCCACCGCGCCGCCGCTGGACAGCTTGCCGCTGTCCACCGACGTGCCGGCGGCCGATGCGCCGCTGGAAGGCTACACTTTCGAAGGCTACCGCAACGCCGACGGTACCGTCGGCACGCGCAATATCCTGGGCATCACCACCACGGTGCAATGCGTGACCGGCGTGCTCGATCATGCGGTCAAGCGCATCAAGGACGAATTGCTGCCCAAGTATCCGAACGTCGATGACGTGGTGGCGCTGACCCACAGCTATGGCTGTGGCGTGGCAATCACCGCCACCGACGCGTACATCCCGATCCGCACCGTGCGCAACCTGGCGCGCAACCCGAACCTGGGCGGCGAGGCGCTGGTGATCAGCCTGGGCTGTGAGAAATTGCAGGCCGGGCAGGTGATGCACGACAACGATAGCTCGGTGGACCTCAGCGAGCCGTGGCTGTATCGCTTGCAGGACGCCAGCCACGGCTTTACCGAAATGATCGAGCAGATCATGGAATTGGCCGAGACCCGCCTGAAGAAGCTCGACCAGCGCCGCCGCGAGACCGTGCCGGCCTCGGAATTGATCCTGGGCATGCAGTGCGGTGGCAGCGATGCGTTTTCCGGCATCACCGCCAACCCGGCGCTGGGCTACGCCTCGGACCTGCTGCTGCGCGCTGGCGCGACGGTGATGTTTTCCGAAGTCACCGAAGTGCGTGACGCGATCTACCTGCTGACCTCACGGGCTCAAACCCAGGAAGTCGCCCAGGAATTGGTTCGCGAAATGGACTGGTACGACCGTTACCTGGCCAAGGGCGAAGCCGACCGCAGCGCCAACACCACGCCCGGCAACAAGAAGGGTGGGTTGTCGAACATTGTCGAAAAATCCCTGGGCTCGATCGTCAAGTCCGGCAGCAGCGCGATCAACGGCGTGCTCGGCCCGGGCGAGCGCTTCAAGCAAAAGGGCCTGATCTTCTGCGCCACACCGGCCAGTGACTTTGTCTGCGGCACCTTGCAGCTGGCGGCGGGGATGAACCTGCACGTGTTCACCACCGGGCGCGGCACGCCGTACGGTCTGGCGATGGCGCCGGTGGTGAAGGTCTCGACCCGCACCGAACTGGCCCAGCGCTGGCCGGACCTGATCGATATCGACGCCGGCCGGATTGCCACCGGACGGGCGACGATCGAAGAGTTGGGTTGGGAGCTGTTCCACTACTACCTGGATGTGGCCAGCGGCAAGAAAAAAACCTGGGCCGAGCAGCACAAGTTGTTCAACGACATTACCCTGTTCAACCCGGCGCCGATTACCTGAGCCGGTGCCAATCACTACCCCCCCTGTGGGAGCGAGCCTGCTCGCGATGACGGCTGTGCATGCGACATTGATGTCGACTCAGACACCGCTATCGCGAGCAGGCTCGCTCCCACAAGGGAATCGTGGTGAGTACAGATTCTGCGGCCCCTGAAGAAAAATGTGGGAGCGAGCCCGCTGGCGATAGCGGTCTCTCCAGACGCCAATGCCGTGAGTGGCTTATCATTAGCCACCTAACGACATCCCTCTCAAGGTCCCCCGGCATGCTGGCAATTTTCCTCGAAACCCTGAACATCACCGCGCCGGTGTTTGCCATGCTGTTTCTGGGGGTGCTGCTCAAGCGCGTCTACTGGATCAACGACAACTTCATCCACATCGCCTCGTCCCTGGTGTTCAACGTCACCATGCCGGCGCTGTTGTTCCTCGGCATCCTCCACGCCGACCTGCACGCGGCCTTGCAGCCGGACCTGCTGATCTATTTCTCCATCGCTACCCTGGTGAGTTTCGCCATGGCCTGGGGCTGGGCGATCTGGCGTTGCCCGCGGGAGGATCGCGGCATTTATACCCAGGGCGCGTTTCGCGGCAACAACGGGGTCATCGGCCTGGCACTGGCGGCGAGCATGTACGGCGATTACGGGATTTCCTTGGGAGCGATTCTCGCGGCGCTGGTGATCCTGTTCTACAACACTTTGTCGACCATCGTGCTGGCGGTCTACAGCCCGGTGATCAAGTCCGATCCGTGGAGCATCTTTAAAAGTGTGATCAGCAATCCGCTGATCATCAGTGTGATCGCTGCTGCACCGTTCGCCTACTGGCAGATCGGCCTGCCAAACTGGTTAGAGACCTCGGGCAAATACCTGGCGCAGATGACCTTGCCCCTGGCGCTGATTTGCATCGGTGGCACGTTGTCACTGGCGGTCCTGCGCAAGAGCGGGAAGATGGCCCTGAGTTCGAGCCTGGTGAAGATGGTCGGCCTGCCGCTGCTGACGACCCTGGGCGCCTGGCTCTGGGGCTTTCGCGGGGCAGAGTTGGGGATACTGTTCCTGTACTTCGGCAGCCCCACCGCCGCCGCCAGCTTCGTCATGGCCCGCGCGGCCGAGGGCAACCACGAACTGGCGGCGGCGATCATCGTCATTACTACGTTGATGGCGGCGATTACCACCAATGTCGGGATCTTTGTGTTGCAGTGGGGTGGGTGGATTTAAGGTCAGGGTTTGTGGTGATCTTCAGGGCCAATCGTCGGATCGCCGCCCGGAGCAAGCTCGCTCCCACAGGAGATTTGTGGCGTATACAAAATTTGTGTTCATCGCCGGTCAACTGTGGGAGCGAGCTTGCTCGCGATAGCGATTTAACGGTCACTCAGGTTTCTGGTAGCTATCGATCACTTCCTGCGCCGCCCGAAACGCATCGATCGCCGCCGGCACGCCGGCATACACCGCGCAATGCAGCAGTGCTTCGCGTATCTCCTCCACCGTGCAACCGTTGTTCAGCGCTCCGCGCACGTGACCCTTGAGTTCCTGTGGGCACTTGAGCGCAGTGAGGGCGGCGAGGGTGATCAGGCTGCGGGTTTTCAACGGCAGGCCTTCGCGGCTCCAGACGCTGCCCCAGGCATGTTCATTGACGAAGTCCTGGAGCGGTTGGGTGAATTCGGTGGCATTGCCCAGGGCACGGTCGACGAACGCATCGCCCATGACCTGGCGACGCATGTCCAGGCCGGTTTTCGGAGTATCGGTCATGGCAAATCCCTCTTGTGATGTTGGCGACGCCAGGCGCGCAAGGAACTGAACAGCAAAAAGGCCAGCAGGGTTGGCAGCACGTAGAACAGCATCAGATGTTCCAGGCGGCCGGCCAACGGCATGCCAGTGGTGAACGACACCACGTGCAGCCCATAGGCCAGGTACAGCCCCAGGAGCAGCAGACCTTCGGCGCGGGTGACGCGATAGCCGGAATAGAACACCGGCAGGCACAGTACCGCGACGCCGAGCATCACCGGCAGGTCGAAGTCCAGGGCGTTGGGCGACACCGAAAGCGGCGTCGGGGCGGCGAGGGCGGTCACCCCCAGCACGCCCAGCAGGTTGAACAGATTGCTGCCGATCACGTTGCCCACCGCGATGTCCCGCTGGCCGCGCAGGGCGGCGATCAGCGAGGTGGCGAGCTCTGGCAGCGAGGTGCTGACCGCGACAACGGTCAGCCCGATGATCCGCTCTGAAAGCCCCAGGTCCGTCGCCACTTCCACGGCTGCGCCCAGCAACAGGTGCCCGGCGAAAATCAGCATCGCCAGGCCCAGCACGATCATCGACAGGCTCTTGAGCCAGGACGCTCGCGCCCCCTCGACGTCTACGGCATGGGGCCGCGCCGAGTGCCGGGACTGGCGCAGCAGCAGGCCCAGGTACACCGCCAGCGCCATCAACAGCAGGACGCCGTCCAGGCGGGTCAGCTCTTCATTCCAGGCCAGCACGAACACCAACAGGCTGGCGCCGATCATCAGCGGGATGTCCAGGCGCACCAGTTGGCGCGAGACGCGCAACGGGATGATCAGCGCCGACAGACCAAGCGTGACGAGGATGTTGAAAATGCTGCTGCCGATCACGCTGCCCACGGCGATGTCGGCGTTATGCGCCAGGGTCGCTTGCAGGCTGACGGCCATTTGCGGCGCACTGCTGCCTAAGGCGACGACGCTCAGGCCGATGATCAGCGGCCGTACTTGCAAGCGTGCCGCCAGGCCGACGGCGGTGCGCACCAGCAGCTCGGCGCCGGCGATCAGCAGTAGCAGGCCGCCGGCCAGTTCAATCAGGCTGAGCAACGGCAGGGCGGTAAGTAGGGAAATGGCCGGGCTCCGTCAGTCAATCGTCGAGGGCTTGCACGCGCACCCGTGCGGTGCCGGTGCGCAACATGCCCAGTTGCTCGGCCGCCTCGCGGGACACGTCGATCAAGCGCCCGCGCGTATACGGGCCACGGTCGTTGATGCGGACCACGACGCTGTCATTGTTGCCAAGGTTGGTGATTTTCACCCGCGTGCCGAACGGCAACTGGCGATGGGCGGCGGTCAGGCTGTGCTGGTCGAAACGCTCGCCGCTGGCGGTGCGTTTGCCGTGATGCCTGGCACCGTAATAGGAGGCGACGCCGGTCTGGTCGTAGCCGTGTGGATCGACCGTCCCGCTCTGGCTGGCACAACCGGCCAACAGGGACAGCAGGGCGCAGGCGCCGAGGAGACGCTTCATGTAGGGGGTTCCCACATCAGTGTGGTGGTGAAAAACATTGTGGCGAGGGAGCAAACCCCCCCCCCCCCCGGGAACGAACCCAACCCCCCGACCGGCTCCACCCCACCCAC